>JANNSA010000607.1:0-1865 GCA_031402115.1 Hyphomicrobiaceae bacterium
AAAACGCATCCACTTATGCGAGAGCGTACTAAAAACAGATCGGTTCTCAACACTCCCAGACCCCCGCCACCGCTCCCTTGAGTTTGCTTTGTGCCTTTGCGTTCAAGACATACGCAGTTTTCGAAGAGGGAGTCTGATACAAACATAGTGACGGAAGTGCCGTTCGTGGACATACCGACAATGGAACCGGTGATGCGCTTGGCCCAGGACGGAAAGTCGTTTTTATCGACCGATGTTCCCGAGAGGGTAATTGGTGTGTTGTAGCCGGCGATCTGCTTCGGGTCAGATGTACGCGTGACCCTTTGGCCCAAAAAGACAATGTACAGGCCGGAATCCAAACTTCCTGAATCTGCAACGATCGTGACAGTTGTTACGCCAGTGATAACCACGGATTGAACGACCCCGAAGACCTCGGCGGCGCCGGCATTTTTGGTTTTGATTCGCCGGCCGGCCTCGAAATGCGCGGAAGCATTCCCCGGCACGCTGAACGACGTGGCACTGATGTAGGTTGGAGTGTCCCAATACGAGAGCCACTCGTTATTGGTATTTGACGCCGCAATCACCCGCCACCTTGAGGCGACCGGATCGTAAGCGAGCACACACGAATCGTCTTTTTCCAGGACGACGCCGCCGCCATTGATTGCGTCGCTGATAAAGCGATTCGCTGCGGTGGAAGAACTGCTCTCGTTCTTGAGTACGATAGCCGTGCTATTGCCGGCACTCACGTTATGCACCGTCATCAACCGGCCATCCGCTCCGCCTGCAAGTCCCGTGATTTGCCACAAATCGGCACTGCCACTGACAGACAGTCGGAGTACCGAAGCATCGGCCAATCCCGTCGGGTTGTAATTGTCCTGGTTGGCACTCAACGCCGTCGGGGAAATATCCCCCTTGAACGCGACGGCGCCGGATTGATACATGGCGTCCAGGGTCGCGCACGCCGCGGCCGCCGTGGCGTCTTCCAGTAGGGTTTGAATGAACGCGCTTACGGTCAGTGCCCCGACGGTCAATCCGGTGTAGAGCCCCAATTCGGTGCTCGCGTTGAACCCGACGTAGGTGCTCGCCGTCGGAGAGCCCAACAACGTGTTGGTGTTCCCATCGCCGTATGATTCCGGGATTTTGATGCAGCGGATTAGATCGTTCTGCAACCGCTGAATCAACATCGTGATGTAATCGAACGTGTCTTCGTGGACTTCAGGGAAGAAGTCACCGGAATTTCTCACGTCCGTTAGTTGGGACAGCGCCGGACCGCGCACGATCGCCAACCGATACCCAGACTTGAGAAATCCGCTTGCATCAATCCAATCGAACGCGCCGTTGACCAACACGACCGTTCCGCCAGCGGCTCGGCCGACTCCAGTCGCCGTGTAATGCGTCGGATATGCCAGCACAGTGTCTACCAGCGCAGTACTGCGCACGACAACTTGCATAGCCGTTGCGGCAAAGACCTTCCACGTATATGAATAGGTGGCCGTCGTGCCGTTTCCGGTGTAGTCGTTTCGATTCGCTGTGGAGATTGTCACCTGCTTTCCTTCGGTGGTCCTACAAGTAAGGCCATCGGATTTTCCGTCCGATTTTGTTCCAGCGCCATGTACCCTTTGATGGTTTTTTCAACCTGAGATGACGGAAGGTGGAAGAAAATCCCCGCCGCTTCACTTGCTGCCCACATGGCAGCTTGATCTGCCTCACCCTGCTTCACCTGCGCCGCCAGGTTCGTCAGGGACGCATAGGCCCTCGTGCCGGCCGGACCTTCGTAGCCGTAGAAGCCGGACACCGCTCCACCGACTTCTCGCAGTCCCACCATGGTACTCATGAGATAAGTCAAGTGGTCAGCGCCTAGTTGTGCCGCCACTTCTTCTGGTTCC
>JANNSA010000608.1:0-1722 GCA_031402115.1 Hyphomicrobiaceae bacterium
CCTTCTGCCAAAGCGCATTCGCGACGAAGTTCCCCCGCCCGAACACCTCGTCCATCAACACCTTGAGGTAATGCCCCTCGTTGTCGTCGATGGTCACCCAGATGCTGCCGTCCTCACGCAGGAACTCGCGCAGCAGCTGCAGGCGCGGCAGCATCATCGACAGCCACTGCGAATGCTCCAGGTTGTCGTCGTAATGCTCGAACGCGCTCTTGGTGTTGTAGGGTGGGTCGATGAAGATGCACTTCACCCGGCCGCGGTAGAAGGGCAGCAGCGCCTTCAGCGCCTGCAGGTTGTCGCCCTGCACCAGCAGGTTGTCGGCGCCGCTGCCGTGGCGATGCCCGGCCGCATGCGGTCGCAGCACGCGAGTGGGCACGGCGGCAGCGGTGCAGAAGGCGGCGTCGCGGTTCAGCCAGTCGAGGGTGGGCATAGTGGGGTGTGCCGGCGTTCAACGCAGCAGTTCCAGCTCGAAGCGCCTGCGGCCGTGGATGCGGTAGACGCTGAAATCCGCGATGTCGAGGGTGGCGATACGGCGGATGCCGGTGGTCTCGGCCAGCCACACCAGGGCGATGTCGGCCCAATCGGGGTCGCGGTCGGCGTACTTGCGCAGCAAGGCTGCGATGCGCTCGAACCCGGCCGCGTCGGGGTGGTGCAGGCGCAGGGCGCCGCGGGCAGCCAGGTCGGCCAGCACCGGGCGCATGCGTGGGGACAGGAAGAACGCGGCTTCGGTCAACACGCCTTCCACGGTGTGCAGTTCACCCTCGAACCCCGCCAGCCACTGGCTCACGGCCGGATGGTGCGGGTCGTCGCGGGCGTACAGGGCCACCAGCGGGCCGGTGTCGAGCAGCACCCCTGTTGCCGCGGCGGCCCCGGGGCGCGCCGGGCCGCGCGGGCCGGCCGCCACGCTCACCATTCGCTCACCAATGGCGGCTGATGCGCTTGGCGGCAAGGGCGCGCACGGCGGCCTTGTCGGCCGTGCCGCCGCCCAACACGCCCGCGCCGACGAAGCCGGCATCCGCAAAGGCCTTGTAATTGGCGCTGGGCGCGCTGCGGGTCGACGCTGCGGCGCCGCGCTGGCTGGCGGCATCTGCCTGGTCGCCCAGCAGGTAGCGGGCCAGAGATTCCTGCACCACCAGGCTCTTGGTCGCGCCGGTGGCCGCACAGTAGCGCTCGAGCGCCGCTGCTAGCGTGTCGTCCAGGCGAACGGTGAGGGTCATGGCCGCCCCTTGAATACAGATGAATCGATTGTATTACAGAGCCGGGCCGGCCCTTGGTGCAGATTGCCGCCGCGCTCAGCCCTCGCATCCGAGACATGCTCGGGCCTTCGCCTGGCACAAGACAGTCCGCAGGGACTGTCTTGTGTCCCGGCTCAGCTCTTCAACGCCACCAGCACTTCGTCCAGCATCTTCTTCGCGTCACCGAAGAGCATGCGGTTGTTCTCTTTGTAGAACAGCGGGTTGTCCACGCCGGCGTAGCCGCTGGCCATGCTGCGCTTCATGACGATGGAGGTCTTGGCCTTCCACACTTCGAGCACCGGCATGCCGGCGATGGGGCTGGTGGGGTCGTCCTGCGCCGCCGGGTTGACGATGTCGTTGGCGCCGATGACGATCGAGACATCGGTCTTGGGGAAGTCTTCGTTGAGCTCGTCCATCTCCAGCACGATGTCATAGGGCACCTTGGCTTCGGCCAGCAGCACGTTCATGTGGCCGGGCATGCGGCCGGCCA
>JANNSA010000609.1:0-6240 GCA_031402115.1 Hyphomicrobiaceae bacterium
CCCACCAGTTGATCCACTAGCCGTGCCAAATGGGTTCCCGCATTTGGGCCCGGCCTGAACCGGGTGAGGAGAACGAGCATGGGTACGCTGGCCGTTTCGGACGCCACCTTCGTCGAGGAAGTTAAGAACTCGACGATTCCGGTGGTCGTCGACTTCTGGGCGGAATGGTGCGGCCCCTGCAAAGCCATTGGTCCGGCCCTGGAAGAAATCGCCGCTGAGCTCGACGGCACGGTCAAGATCGTCAAGGTCAACATCGACCACAATCCGGGCCTGGCCGACGAGCTGCACATCCGCGCCATCCCAACGCTTATGATGTTCAAGAACGGCGAGGTCGCGGCGACCCAGATGGGCGCCTTGCCCAAGAATAAGCTCGCCGACTGGATCAAGAAGTCAGCGGCGTAATGGCTGGAACGGCCGCTGTTGCGGACGATGCGTCGGGCGGAATAGGCCTGCTAGGCCGTATTCCGCCAACTCACCACCGGGCACGGCATTGGAACCCTGAACGCCAGCGCCATCGGAGAACGCCAAAATGTACTCCGGGGGAGCCATTTCTGAGCTCGTGGTGGAGCTTGACTCTGGTGCTCATGGGGCGCGCCAGGGGAATTCAATACTTCTTCTCGCCTTTTGGGATCAGTAAGACTTGATGGGTGGCCGCGTTGTAGGGGCGGCCCGCAGGACGCCCGCAGTGCCACACCCATGACACCTGCAGCTGTTGCAGTACGGATGCGCTGCGGCACACCTCTCTATTGCGACTGCATCGCCGGAATTGAATTGCCCTGGCTCCCCAGCAACAATCGCGCGCGCGGGGATGTAAGCACGCGTCAGGACCGGCCACCGGAATTTGGCCAGCCCATCGCCGACGGGGCGTCTGGCTAAACTCTGCGTTTGATTGCCATGAATTCCCGTGTTTGCTCGGTCAGCGCCTTCTCGGTTGGCAGCCGCTCCATCGACGAAGCGCCGTAGAAGCCTTGCGCCAGCGTGCTGTGGTTCAACACGTATTCCGCGTCATCTGGCTCAGCGACCGGGCCTCCGTGCACCAGCACAATGACATCGTCGCGGACTTGACGGGCAGCCTTTGCCCACTCGTCGACGATGGCCGGACAGTCGGCCAGCTTGACCGCAGTCTCGGCACCGATCGAACCGCCGATTGTCAGACCGAAATGGCAGACGATGATATCGGCGCCGGCCTTGGTCATAGCGACGGCCTCGGCGGCGCTGAAGACATAGGGCGTCGTCAGCAAGTCCTTAGCATGGGCTTTGCCGATCATCTCGACCTCGAGGCCGTAGCCCATGCCGGTTTCCTCCAGATTGGCGCGGAAGGTGCCGTCGAACAGGCCCACCGTCGGAAAGTTCTGCACACCGGCAAAGCCCATGCGCTTCAGGTCATCGAGGAAGGCATCGAGTAAGCAGAACGGATCGGTACCGTTGACGCCAGCCAGCACCGGTGTGTGCTTGACCACCGGCAACACCTCGCGGCCCATCTCAACGACGATGTCGTTGGCGTTGCCATACGCCAGCAAGCCGGCCAGCGAGCCACGTCCGGCCATGCGGTAGCGGCCGGAATTATAAATGACGATTAAGTCGATGCCGCCGGCTTCCTCGCACTTGGCGGACAGGCCGGTGCCAGCACCGCCGCCAACGATCGCTTCACCGCGCGCCAGTTTGGCGCGGAAGCGGGCCATGATCTCAGAACGCGTCATGTCTCGGTCTCCGCGAAGTTAGCGACGCAAGCGCCGGGATGGACTTGGGTCTCACGATCAGCTTCGGGTACAGGGCCTGTGGCTCCAGCACCCGTACCCAGCAACACGTTCATCCGAGCCCTGACCCGGCCGCAACCGTCATGATAACTCTCCCGGCCCTTGACGCTCAGCGCCGTCGGCGGTTTGTTACGGCATGGACAAGCCTTTCCTCATCCGGCCTGCGGTACTTGGCGATGCTTCCGAGATTGTGCGGCTGGTTAGCGCGCTGGCGGCTTTCATCGGCGACGCCGCGCAAGCGACGGTGACGGAAGAGGCGCTGGGTGCTGCATGGCAGGAGCCGCACGCGCGTTGGCGCGGGTTTGTCGGTGAGGATGCCAATGGCCGGATGGTTGGCGCGTGCCTGTACTCATTCATTTTCTCAACGTGGCGCGGCAAACCCGGCCTCTACATCATTGACCTGTTTGTCGAGCCAGACACCCGCGGCACGGGCCTTGGCCGGGACCTGCTCGCCGCTGCGGCCCGGGACGGCCGCGACAATGGCTGCGGTTTTATCCGGCTAGAGGTTGATCACGATAACCCTGTCGCAGCCGGCTTCTATCTGAAGCTGGGCTTCAGCGAAACGACGCGCAATCGCACCTTTTCAATTGCCGCTGACGCCTTCCAGGCCCTGGCCCGCACCGCCCCCAAAGCTTGAGTGAAACACCATGTCCCTGACACGCACAACGCTGACGGACCCTTTGCACACCTACATGCTGGCGAACGGCACGCGCGAACCGGAGGCAGCGGGGCGCTTGCGCGAGCGGGGCGAAGCGCATCCCTATCGCGAAATGCAGTCAGCCATTGAGGCCGCGCAGTTGCTGGCGCTGCTGGTGGAGATCACCGGCGCCCGTTCGATCGTCGAGATCGGCACTTTCATTGGCTATTCAACGCTGTGCATGGCGCTGGCGCTACCCAAGGATGGCCGCATCATCGCGTGTGATGTGAGTGAAGAGTTCGTTGCGATTGGTCGGCCGTTCTGGCGCGATGCGGGAGTGGCGGAGCGCATTGACGTGCGCATTGCGCCAGCTCTAGAGACGCTGGCGGCACTGGAGCTGACGCAAGGCAAAGCCAGCGTCGACATGATCTTCATCGACGCCGACAAGGAGAGTTACCCGGCCTATTTCGAACCGTCGCTGTCGCTCTTGAAGCCCGGTGGTTTGCTGCTGGTCGACAATGTGTTCTGGTCAGGTGACGTCGCCGATCCGGACAAGTCAGACCCCAGCACACGCGCCATCCGCGAGATCAATACGCTGATCCATAGCGACGCGCGGCTGTCAATCGCCATGCTGCCGATTGCCGACGGCCTGACGATCGCTCGCAAACGCTGACGGTGGCATCCTGAACCGGGTTCAGTATGCCGCGCTGTCAGTCGACCGGCCGAGGCACACTAACGCATCCACTTTGGCAAGCCGGGGACACTGCCGTTGGTGTATTCCCAGGAACGCAAGGCCCGGCGCGGCCGGTAACGGATCCGCTGCACCTGCGCCCGGGGGCGCAGCACGACCAATGGCCGGAACAGGGAAGCCTGCAGGATCTGATAGCTTGGATAGCGGCGGGCGATGGTCAATTGGCGAGACCGGGCCAGCTGGCGAATCTGGGGCCGGGGACGCCTTACCTTGGCCTCGGCAACGACGACCTGACGCGGCGCGGCTTTCCTGACAGGCGTTACGCGCCGGGCTGCAGCAGCACGGCGGGCGCTCTTGATCGGCGCGGCCTCACTCGCTTCCGCCGCAACTTGCTTTGCTACCAGCTCCTCGACGACGGGCTCGGGCATTGCGTCGACCTTGACTGATGGCGCTTCAGCTGCGGTATTTGCAGCCAGCGTCGTATTGGCTGTCGTTGACGCCTCAACCCCGGTCACTGGCACAGTTACAATAGCTGGCACAGTCACCAGCGATGGCTTGGCAATCGCAACAACGACGCCCGGAGTGCTGCCACAGGCACGACCTTGACGCGTTTGTGCCAGCGACAGCGCGATACCATCAGGCCCATCACTCGGCAGGCCAGACTTGATAGCGGCGTTGAATTCGGTCATCGCCTGGCGCGTCGGCGCGTCCCAGGCGCCGGTGATGCCACTGTTCAGGCAACCGAGGCGCACAAGTTCGCGCTGCAGTGCCCGGGTCAGATTGCGGCGTGCCTTGTCATCGGGGGTGGCTGCGATTGGTGGTGGCGACACCGCCAGGGTCACTGAATTCGCGAGCTTCTGCAGTGCGGGCTCAGCAGGCTTTGCGACGTCGACATCATTCGCCGCAACGACGATGCTTGCCGTGCCACGCGTTTTTCTGCTCTCAACCGTCGTCACGCCGGACTTTGCTGGCGGTGACATTGCCTCTGGCTGGTTGACCTGCGCCAGCTGTTCAGTTTTCGTCGACTTGGCCTTGGGCCGCTTGATCTCGACAGGTGCCGGCGTTGCCACTTCTGCAACAGCCAGGGCCTCGGCGATGTTCCTCAGTGGCTTCACGGCAGGGATCTTGGCGGGCGGGTTGGCGTCTAGCGCGGCGCTCGCTACCGGCGTCGATTCCGCCAGCGTCTTGACATCGAGCGCGGCATACTCGTCGACCGTTATCAACGCTGGTGCTTCGGGCGACGTGGCCGAAAGCTGCGCGCCTTCCGGCAGATAAGCGCGATTGACAGGCACGGTAGCAACGTTGCCCTGGGCACCCGTTGAATTTGCCAAGTCTGTCTGGCCGGCGGGCTGTTGCACAGCAATGCTGACAATCGACCGCAATTGCCGCTCGTCATCAGTCATTGGCAGAGCAAGACTAGCGCCCCATAGGCCAGCACACACCAAAACGAGTGTTAACAAACGCCACATGATCTTACTCCACGTCGCAGCAGCCAGTTTGGTGTCGCGCACCCCGACGCGCAGGTCGCTGTCAGCCAAGACCGTACCCGAAAACAGTACCTAGCGCGTTCGCCATCGCTTGCCCAGAACAACTCAACCGCAGTCTGAATGACGATGCGCGTCTTGCAGCGGCTCTGTGGTTGCAATGCATCAGGATTGGGGCGACCCTGAGGCTTCAACGTTCCGTCCACAGTGTACGATTGGCGCCGAAGGTTGAGAACGGCCCAGCGGACACCGCCACCGTCGCTGTGTGTTTCTGGCTGCGCCTGGATGACACCGACATTTGCGTTGAACGGAGGCGCGGAATGCCTATGTTCCGGCGCGACGCCGTGCTGCTGCGCGTTCTGATCAGCGAGCATGCGTTCACATGTTTCGTAGCTGTAGCGCATCGACGATCAGCCTGAGCCAATGAGGGGGTCTGCCGTGATCAGCACATTGACGCGCCGTGTGAAGCTGGCGATCATTGGTTCTGGACCGGCTGGTTACACGGCAGCGGTCTATGCGGCGCGCGCCATGCTCGAACCGGTGGTGTTCGAGGGTATTCAGCCGGGCGGGCAACTGACGATCACTACCGATGTTGAGAACTATCCGGGTTTCGCGGATGCGATCCAAGGTCCATGGCTGATGGAGCAGATGCGTGCCCAAGCCGAACGCGTCGGCACCGTCGTGATCAATGATACGATCACGGCCGTGGATTTCAGCCGGCGGCCGTTCACGCTGACTGGCGATAGCGGCGAGGTCACTTTGGCCGACGCGGTCATTGTCTCGACCGGCGCTCAGGCGCGCTGGCTCGGTCTGGCATCTGAGCAGGCTTTTCAGGGACATGGCGTTTCGGCCTGCGCGACCTGCGATGGCTTCTTCTTCAAGGGCAAAGACGTTGCCGTGATCGGCGGCGGCAATACGGCCGTGGAAGAAGCGCTGTTCCTGACCAATTTCGCCAAGTCCGTGACGCTGGTGCACCGGCGCGACGCCCTGAGAGCCGAGAAGATCCTGCAGAACCGCTTGTTTAAGCATCCAAAAGTGACCGTCATCTGGGATACGGCGCTGGAGGAAGTGACCGGCAAATCCGCGCCCAAGGCGGTCACGGGCATCCGGCTGAAAAACGTCAAGACGGGCGCCATCAGCGAGCATCCGATGGACGGTGTGTTCATTGCCATCGGTCACGCGCCAGCGACGGATATGTTCAAGGGCAAGCTTGCCATGCGGCCGAACGGCTATCTCGTTACGACGCCTGGCACCTGTAACACCGATGTGCCTGGCGTCTTCGCGGCGGGTGACGTGGCCGATGACATCTACCGGCAGGCGGTCACTGCGGCGGGCATGGGCTGCATCGCGGCGCTGGACGCGGAGCGCTGGCTCGCGCACAACAGTTCGGAACTCGCACAAGCAGCTGAATGACGGGGCCAAGATTACGGACCATGCGTGACACCGCCGACCCTATCGCCATGGACTGGGATAAGCTGCGCATCTTCCATGCGGCGGCTGAGGCCGGGTCGTTCACGCATGCCGGCGACCAGCTCAACATGAGCCAGTCGGCCGTCAGCCGCCAAGTCAGCGGCCTTGAGCGCGATATGAAGGTGACGCTGTTCCACCGTCACGCGCGCGGGTTGATGCTGACGGAACAGGGCGAAGTACTGTATCGCGCCGTGCATGATG
>JANNSA010000610.1:0-8423 GCA_031402115.1 Hyphomicrobiaceae bacterium
GCACACCGCCAACGCTCTCGTCGTGCCCGACACGATCACGCTGCTGGCCTTGCCGCCACGCTCGCCGGAACTCAACCCGGTCGAGCGGCTGTGGCTCTATCTCAAGGTGCGCTTCCTGTCGCATCGGCTGCTGGAAGACTACGACGCCATCCTCGACGCCGCCTGCCGAACCTGGCAGGACCTCACCAACGAGCCGGACCGCATCGCGTCGCTGTGCTCCTACCCATGGATCGTCGAGTGCGTCAGTTCATAGGCTGGACGGTATTTGTGTCCTCGACCATAGCGACCGCGATGATCCGAAACTGACCCGGCTCGGAGCCATCGAGCGCTCCGTTGTTCAAGGCAACTTTGGCGACTTCGAGGCTGATCGGCTGATAGGCAAACGCCTTATCGGCGCGGCCTCAATCGAGCCATCCAGGCCGTACCGGTCCGGCCAATAGAGATAGTCCGTCCAGGAAGGGTCCGCGCAAGCCGCCCGGCCCATCCGGATCAATTGCGCTTCTTCGTCTTCCATAAAGGCGCAGCTTAAGAGGCCCTCCATCACAAGACGTAGTTTGCTGCGTGATTTGTCGGCGGTGGTCATTGTTGCCCCCTATGCACGGCATCGCGCCAGCGTCGGATTTCAGAACGAGTCCAGTTTCAGAACGAGTCCACCGCCTGACGCGCCTGGTCACGCACATAGTCGGTGACGTCGGCTTCGGCGGTCGTCTTGAGCGCGGCAATCAGGGCAGCGTCATGCCGGTTTGATCGGGCCAGCAGCCGGATGGCTTGCGCACGCACGCTCGGCGCGTCATCGTTGCGAACCATCACGAGCGCCTGAGCAACAATGGTGTCGGTCAGGGTGGCCGGACCCATGATCTGCAGTGTACGGGTTGCAATATGACGAATGAAATTGCTTGGGTTGTTCATCCCAGTAACGAGCTCAGCGAGCGCGTCGCGACACTCTGGATGTTCCGAGATACGCAAGGCTAGATTCATAATGTCGAACGGATGGATAATCCGATCGAGCCCAAACGTCTCGACTTCTGCGATGAGGTTTGCGAACGAAGTTTCGTTGGCTTCATCCATCTGCTTTCGTAACCTCGTTTTCGCCGCGCGAGCCGGACTTTACCCGAGCCCCAGTTGGGCCACTTATGAACTTTCGCCTCGCGTCATCGATCGCGTCCTATGGTTTCTCACCCCAAACCTTCTCCTGCTGTTTCAGATAGTCAAGAGCACATATCAATACCATCCTGTCGTTGCCAATATCAGCGAACTCGTCGTCCGAGATGGCAATATCGGCCAACTGGTTGGCAAAGCTTGTAATTCTCTCCTCAGCAGCTTCGATCACAAAGCGCAGCATCTTCGCTGGTAGTTCAAGTTTAATCATGACCTCAGCTCCTCAAGATGTGCGGGGAGCGCCAGCCATCCGCACCAGCGCTTGTAACCCGCAGCTGCAAAGGTCAGCCAACCCGCAGAATCACTTAACATGGGCTCTGACAAACTCTGCACATAGCGGGTTGTCCCAAGTTGCTAGCACCGAATTTGATCGAATGGACCGAGTCGTTTGAATTCCAGCAGCCTGCTAATCCGAATTTCTCACACTGTTGTCCGGCTTTGTCTGGACTACGGAGTTGAGGCGTGAGCGGATTGATGGCCTGAATGACGGCAGCCGGTGCCGCTGACAACGGCTGGGGCAGATGTGGCGTTGTACCTTGGCTCTTGACCCTCGCGCGAATTGGGTGTCGTCAGGCGGCGATCGGCGGGCCCAAGGCGCGTAGTAGATTTTCTCGTACAGCGCCCAGCCCGCAACCATGTCGGTCGGCAGCGAGGTAGCAATGAAGCGCGGGTTGGCGCCCTTCTTAAAAGCCGAACGGTTGACGGGTGCTGCGGTGGCAGACGTCCTTGAGTGGCGACGGGCCCGTGGGCCGACGGCTGACGGGGGCAACCCGGCGCAAGCAAGTGCCGAAGGTGTGATTTTGGTCCGCGATCTCAGCGGATTGCGAGCGGAGCAAAGGGGCGCATTCGGCGGCTGGTTCCGTGGCCGGTGCTGTGCCGCGATGCGTCAGCATCGCGCCCGGGCTGGGGAAGACGGGCCCCTTGTTGTTGCGGATTGCGCTAAGCCGCTGTCAATCAAACGCCAGCTGGACCTTCATGGCGCGGCTGCGATCAGCGGCGAGGGCGAAGGCGTCGTTGGCGCGATTGAGCGGGATGACTTCCGTGAGCAACGGCCGTACATCGATCCGGCGCCGGTTGAGCAGGTCCACCGCCAGCGCGAACTCGTTGTGGAAACGGAACGAGCCCCTGACGGTCAGTTCTTTGGCGACGATGGCGTTCTGCGGGATGGCGATGTCGCCGCCAAGTCCGAGCTGGATCAAGGTGCCGCGTGGTTTTAGCGCGCGCACGCCATCGCGCACTGCCGCCTCGGCGCCCGATGCCTCAATCTGGATATCGAACGTGCCCTTGTCTTGCGCGTAGCGGTCAAACGCGGCGGCGTTGCTGGCCATGTTGACCGTTGTGTCAGCGCCAATCTGGCGCGCCAAGGCCAAGGTGTTGTCGGCGACATCGGTGGCGACGATCTCGCGGACGCCGTGCGCCCGCAGTGCCAGGATTACCAACGCGCCAATCGGGCCACAGCCGGTCACCAGCACGCGGGCTCCGACCAGGTCACCAGCGCGCGAAATAGCATGCAACGCCACCGCCAACGGTTCGGCCATCGCCGCTTCCTCAAGTGACAGAACCGGCGCAACTTTGACGCACTGCCACTCCTCGGCGATCAATTGCTCGCGGAAAGCGCCTTGAATATGCGGCATTCGCATGGCGCTGCCGTAGAACCGCATGTCGAGGCATTGGTTCTGTTGGCCGAGCCGGCAATATCGGCAATGCTCGCACGGGCGGCTGGGGCTGACGGCGACCTGATCGCCCAGCGCGACGCCCGTCACGGCCGCGCCAACAGCTGCCACGACACCAGCCACTTCATGGCCGAGGATCATCGGCTCCTGCAGCCGGATGACGCCAAAACCACCGTGCTTCCAGTAGTGCAAATCAGAACCGCAGATGCCGCCCCGTTTGATGGCGACTTCTACGTCATAGGGTCCAAGTGCCGCCAGTGCGCGGTCTTCGATGCGCAGATCGTGCGCCTTGTGGATTACCAGTGCGCGCATCAGACCACCGGTGTCAGCAGCGGCTGACCGGCGAAATGCGCGGCAAGATTGTCGCGCACCAGCTGGCCCATGGCGCGGCGTGACTCCACCGTACCGCTGCCAACATGTGGTTGCAGCACGGTGTTGGGCAGCGTCAGGAAGCGCGGATCGGGGTTGGGCTCGTTGAGGAACACGTCAAGACCGGCGCCGGCGATCGCCCCGCTGCTCAGCGCAGCGATCAGCGCTTCTTCGTCGGCAACGGAACCGCGTGCCACATTGATAAAGATGCCTGATGGGCCCAGCGCTTTGAACACGGCTGCATCGATGATGCGCGCCGTCGCTGAGCCGCCCGCCAAAGTGGCCACGAGCACATCGGAGTTGGCCGCAAGTTCGGTGAGGCTCGCGTGGAATGGGTAGGGCGACCCGGCTCGGGCTGTCCGTGCGAAATAGGCGATGGGCATGCCAAATGCCGCCGCACGGCGCGCCACCGCTTGTCCAATCCTGCCAAGCCCGACGATACCGAGCCGTTTGCCTGACAGCCTTGTGGCCAGGGGCAGCAATGCGGTGGCCCATTGGCCACTCCTGTAGTAGCTATCGCCTTCGACGATCTTGCGCGATACCGCCAGCATCAGCCCAAGCGCCAGATCAGCAACATCATCGGTCAGCACGTCAGGCGTGCTGGTGACGCGGATGCCGCGCCGCTTTGCCTCAACCAGATCGATCGCATCAACGCCAACGCCAAAGCAACCGATCATCTCCAGAGCCGGCAGCGCATCCATAACCGCGCGTGCCAAGCCGAGATCGCCGCGCGTCGCCACCGCACGGACGTCGCGGGCTGGGCCGGCAACCAGCGCCGCCGGGTCCGCCGCTTGCCATAAGCGATGCACCACGAAAGCCCGCTCCAGCGGCTCCATGTCCCAGTCGGCATAGGGACCAATCATCAAGATGCCGGGGCGTTCCAGGGCACTCTCCCGCTGTGATGTTGTGGGTGTTATCGATAACATGATAGGCGTCGCCACAGCGCTGCGTCAAGCTAAGGCCAGCGAACAGCAGGGTTGGGCGTCGGACATGAGCCTCGCACTTTTTGATCTGACAGGCCGGCGGGCGCTGATTACCGGCTCCAGTCGCGGTATCGGCCTAGCATTGGCCCACGGGCTGTTCGCGGCTGGCGCTTCGGTTGTGCTCAACGCCCGGGACGCCGCCGCGCTCACCGCCGCTGCACTGTCGATTGATCCGAGTGGCGCGCGCGCAACGGCAATGGCCTTCGACGTGACCGATGCCGCCGCAGTCGCCCTCGCTATCCCCGAGATTGAAGACAAACACGGTCCCATCGACATTCTGATCAACAATGCCGGCATGCAGTTCCGCACGCCCCTGGAGGACTTTCCCCTCGATAAATGGCGCGAGATCATGCGCGTCAATGTCGAGAGCACGTTTCTCGTGGGCCAAGCCGTGGCGCGCTGCATGATCCCGCGTGGCCGTGGGCGGATCATCAACATTGGCTCGGTGCAAAGTGAACTCGGCCGCCCCGGCATCGCTCCCTACACGGCCAGCAAGGGCGCAGTGAAGATGCTGACCAAGGGCATGTGCGCCGACTGGGCAAGGCATGGCTTACAAGTCAACGCGATAGCGCCGGGCTACTTCAAGACTGAACTCAACCAGGCGCTGGTTGACAGCGCCGAGTTTTCGGGCTGGCTGGAGAAACGCACGCCAGCCGGCCGCTGGGGCGATGTTGGCGAGTTGGTCGGCGCGGCGATCTTTCTGGCCAGCGATGCGGCTTCGTTCGTCAACGGCCACATCCTGACGGTTGATGGTGGTATTACGTCGGTGTTGTGAGAGGAGCAGTGAGCGCCATGTCTGAGACCGTCGCGGTGATCGGCGCCGGCATCATGGGTGGCGCCATCGCCGGCCGGCTGTTGCGTCAAGGCCATAGCGTCCTGAGCTATGACATTGACGACGCGAAGGTTGCAGCCCTGGTTGCGCAAGGTGCACTGGCTGCTGCCTCGCCCGCCGGCGCAACCCAAGCAGCACACTTCGTCATCACCAGCCTGAACCATGCCAGCATCGTGCGCGCCGCCGTGCTCGGAACTGACGGCATCGCCGATGCCGGAACGCCGGGCAAGCTGTTGATCGACATGTCTTCCATTGATCCGATGGCGACCATCGAGATTGCCGCTGAGCTGAAAATGCGCTGCGGCATGCGCTGGGTTGATGCGCCCTTGTCCGGTGGGGCACCCGGTGTTCGCGATGGCCAGCTCACGGTGATGGCCGGCGGTGATGCGACTGATATCGAGGCGGCGCGCACGGTGCTGGCCGGTCTGGCGACAACCATCACGCATATGGGCGGGCTCGGCGCTGGACAGACCACCAAGCTCATCAATCAGCTGCTCTGCGCGGCGCAGTTTCAAGCCATCGCCGAGGCGGTCAAGCTGGCTGAAGCCGGCGGCCTCGATCCGGCGCGGATTCCGGCGGCCTTAGCCGGCGGCCGCGCCGATAGCCGCATCCTGCGGGAATTCATGACGAAATTCGCCGACCGGGATTACGCGCCGACTGGCCGCCTCGATAACATGCTGAAGGACCTCGAGGCTGTCACGGCGTTCGCTATGACGGCCGGCTTGGCACTACCCCTGACAACTATTGTAACGGACATCCACCGTCAGTTGATCGCCGTCGGATTGGGACCGGCCGACAGCGCCGAAGTCATGCGGCTGCTGGATGGCGAGTTGCCGAAAGGCGCGTGACGCGGCGCCATTGAGCAATTCGGGGTCAGGCACTGATGCGCCTGCATGCGCGTGCCACTTGGCTGACATTAGTGAGCGCAAAAGTGCCTGACCCCGGTTATCTCCTGCCGCCTCGATAGGTGCATTGACGCTCCCCGCGTTGCGTGCGATGTTATCGATAACATAAGCGCTCGCAGAAGCGCGGCTGGGAGGGTTGCGGTGACTGAGGCGCTTGTCGCATTCGAGAACATCACCAAGCGTTTTGGCGGCACGCAAGCCCTGCGCGACGTGTCGCTGACGGTTGCGCCCGGCGAGATCGTGGCGCTGCTTGGCGAGAACGGCGCGGGCAAGTCGACGCTGATCAAGACGCTGGCTGGAATTCACGCACCCGACACTGGCCGCATCCTGTTCCGTGGCCAGCCCTATGTGCACAAACCGTCCAAGCCCAACGCCAAGCAAATGGTCGCTTTCATCCATCAGGATCTGGGGCTGATCGAGTGGATGACAGTGGCGGAGAATGTCGGACTGGCGCAGGGTTTTTCGCGGCGCAGCGGACTGATCGACTGGCGCGCGGTCAGTCAACAAGCGGCGGCGGCGCTGGCCAAGGTCGGTTGCACATTTGATCCGGGCACCCGCGTCCAGAGCCTCAGCCGCACCGAGAAGTCGCTGGTGGCGATTGCCAGGGCGCTGGCCGTGGAAGCCGAACTGCTGGTGCTCGACGAGCCGACGGCCAGTCTGCCTGCCGATGAGGTCGAACGGCTGTTCGCCGCGCTCCGGCCCCTCAAGACCGCCGGCGTTGGCATGATCTACGTCTCGCACCGGTTGGACGAGATCTTCCGCATCGCCGATCGTGTCGTCGTGCTGCGCGATGGCGCCATCGTTGGCGTTCGCGCGGTCGCCGAGACGTCGCCTGCCGAACTGGTCAACCTGATCGTTGGCCGCAACGTCGCGCAACTTTATCATCGCGCACCACTTGCGGCGGGCCGCGAAACGCTGGTCGTCACGGGGTTGATCGCCGAGAGCTGCGGGCCGGTGTCGTTCACGGCGCGCGGCGGTGAATTGCTTGGGTTGGTTGGCTTACGCGGGGCCGGTCAGGAAACCGTCAGCCGTTGTCTATTCGGCGCCGCCGAATGTTCTGGTACGATCAGGCTCGACGGTCGCGCACTGGCGTTGCCAAGCCCGCAAGCCGCCCTCAGTGCCGGCATTGGCCTCGTCGCACGCGATCGCGCCGAAGAATCCGTCGCCGGCGCGCTGTCGATCCGCGAGAACACTTTCCTCAATCCGAAGGCGTTTGGCCGGCGCCTCAGCCAATGGTTGTCGCCACGCGCCGAGGCCGCGCGCGCCCGAGCCATCGGCGCCGATGTCGGCCTGCGGCCAAACTCACCGGAACTGCCGGTGGAGGCGCTGTCGGGCGGCAACCAGCAGAAGGTGGTAATCGGCCGCTGGCTCGGCACAGAGCGCCGCCTACTGATCGCCGAGGACCCGACCGCCGGCGTCGATGTCGGCGCCAAGGCGGAAATCTACCGGCTGATCGCGGGCGCGCTGGAACGTGGCCTGACAGTTATCGTCGTATCCACTGATTTTGAGGAAGTGGCGCATATCTGCCATCGCGCGCTGGTGTTTTCGCGTGGGCTGATTGTCGCCGAATTGTCGGGCGATGCTCTGACCACCGAGCGGCTGATCCATGCCGCCTCAGCAGCCGAGGCGGCCTGACATGCAGTCGCTGCAATCCAACGCCCTGGAACCAACGAAGGACGAACTGCGGCAGGCGTCGCTGCTGGCGCGGATCGGGCTGCTCTTGCCGGTTTACGGATTGCCGCTGCTGATGCTGGCGCTGATCATCCTGTTCACAGTGCTGCTGCCCACGACGTTTCCCACCCTGCTCAACCTGCGATCGATCATCTCCGATAAGGCGATCATTGCGCTGCTGTCACTCGGCGCCATGATCCCGATGGCAGCGGGGCGAGTCGATCTGACGGTCGGCTATGGCATCGTGCTCTGGCACATCCTGGCGATCAGCCTGCAGACGCTCTATGGCGTGCCCTGGCCGTTGGCGGTGCTGATTGTGATCGTGCTCGGCGCGCTGATGGGTGTGCTAAACGGCCTGCTGGTGGAAGTCGCCAAGATCGACTCATTCATCGCCACGCTTGGCACCGGCACCGTACTCTACGCGCTGGCACTCGCCCATACCGGCGGCCGGCAGATGGTCGGCACGCTGCCAGAGGGCTTCTACGCGCTCAACGCCACCTTCGTGTTCGGGCTGCCGATCACTGGCTATTATGTGCTGGCGATCGCGCTGGCGCTGTGGATTGCGTTCGAATACCTGCCGATCGGCCGCTATCTCTACGCCATCGGCGCGAGCCCGAAGGCCGCCGCACTGAACGGCATACCGGTGCGCCGCTACGTCATGGGAGCGTTCGTCGCGTCGGGCGTGCTGACGGCCATTGCCGGCGTGCTGCTCGCCTCCAAGCTGCGGATTGGTCAGGCCAGTGTCGGGCTGGAATATCTGCTGCCGGCGCTGGTCGGCGCATTTCTTGGCTCGACCACCATCAAGCCCGGCCGTGTCAATGTCTGGGGCACC
>JANNSA010000611.1:0-3761 GCA_031402115.1 Hyphomicrobiaceae bacterium
CTCATCAACAAGGCGCTGGTCCAGGTTAAACCGGTTGTCTGCCAGGTCTGTCACTACACCCCGGCCCTCGACCTGGCACAGCTCGGCCCGCTGGCCGGTGCTGTGGGCAGCATCGCCAACGGTCGCAACCAGCTCGCGCACCAGAGCAATTCGCGGGTGATGCACTGGCACCATGGCAATCTCGACACCAGCGCGCGATCGCCGGGCGATACGGGCTACAACGCGAATAGCCTGCTCTTCCCCAACATGCCGCTGCCGATCCAGGACGCGAGCGGCGTTGTCACCAACCAGGCGGCACGCGAGGCAGTGCTCGACGCGGCCTGCTACCAGTGCCATCCGGGCAAGACCACCAAGTGCCTGCGCGGGGCCATGCGCACCGGAGACATGCTCTGCAACGATTGTCACGGAAACATGAAGCAGGTGGGTGACGACTTCTCCAAGAACGTTTCGCCCACCAACCCGGGCGCCTTCATCCTGGCGAAGGACTACTACACCAATCCCGCAACCCCGCGGGTGCCGTGGGCCAACGAGCCGGGCTGTGGCTCCTGCCACAGCGGCGACGCCGTGACCAACCTGGCGAACACCGCGAACGTCATAAAGAACACGAAGGATGTCGCGGGCGTGAGTGACAACATCCGGCTGCGCGTGGCTTTCCGCACCAACGACGCCAAGGCGACGCCTATCGTACCGGCCAACAAGCGCTTCGCGGAGACTACGGTACCGGTTGCCTACAACGGCTTCACCAACCCGGGCGCGGGCAACCCGCAGCTCTACCGCGTAAGCACCGGCCACGGCGGCGTCATGTGCGAGGGCTGCCACGGCGCCACCCACGCGGAGTGGCCGATGGGGAACCCGCTGGCCAACGACAACCGCACCGCCCAGCAAATCCAGGGCCATGACGGCAAGATCCAGGAGTGCGACGCCTGCCACACCCGAGACGCGAACGGCGACCTGACCATGCCGCTCGGCCTGGGTGGGCCGCACGGCCTGCATCCGGTCAACGACCACCGCTGGAATCTGAACCACAAGAACTTCACCGGTGGTGGCTTGGCGAACTGCAAGGTCTGTCACATGAACCCGGCGACCGGCCAGCTCACCGGCAGCGTGTTGTCGAAGACCACCGCCGACCGGGTAGTGGCCTGCAAGAACACGCAGGGCATCGCCCCTTACAACACCGACTGCGCCGACGGCACGGCCACTATCGCCAAGGGCACGCCGGTGGGTTGCGGGATCTGCCACAAGCAGAAGTAAGGCCAGGCAAGACCGCTGACGCCCGTGCCGGTGCCAAGCCGCGGCTACACAGCTTGGTCCTGCGATAAGAGCGATGCTGAAACCAAATCGGAGCCGGATGGGCATGATGCCTTCCGGCTCCGGAGCCAGTGTGTCGTTTAAGGGGGCGCCCAGTAGCCACCCCGTCAACAGACAACTCTGGCCTCAGAGTGATTTATAAATACTCACTCCGACCCAATCGCCGAACGATCACATCGTTGTTGGTAATGCAGCGCTGCCTGTCAGCGTTTTTTCTTTGCCCGCTTCACGCGACGAACTGCGACCGCCTTCGGCTTTACAAGGAGCGAGTTGAATTCCTTGTTGGTCGCGGCGATTGAACGCAAAGACTGTTCAACGGCCGTTTTCACGCCGCGCAGAATGGCTTTGTCGATGGCCAGGTCGGTTGCCTTCTCGCGCATGCCGGGGTCCGGGAACTCTTCGCGCAGTGCCACCAATGCACCGCCAATGGCCGAATCGAGAAGCGGCTCCAGGTTAAACCACGGTATCGGGTCGGGTTCCGGCCGACGCGGCGGTCTTTCCGGAAGCGGGGCCCACGGGTCCAGCGGGAACAGAAACTCACGCGCGAGAAAGGGTGCAAGCAGATCGAGTGCCAGTCGACGCGACTGACACCGGCCGGCATAGATGCCCAGCACATCCCGGGCATGGTGCCCGATGTCGTAAAGGGTACCCAGCGTTACTTGCTGGAGGTTCAACTCGGGATTGGTCATGACCGCCTCCATGACGCGGTCGTGCCACAGCAGGCCCCAGCAGATTCTGCGCCGCATGCAGGTGATGAGGGCAGGTCGCGACAGCCACATGGCGATATTGCGGTTGTACGATTTGATTTCCTCAAAATGCGCCTGCCCGGCCGGTGTGGCGAGAAATCCAAGCCGCTTCGGATCGCCGGCCGGGGCGCCGGGATCACCCACGAGGTTAATGTTGACGTAATGATGCCAGGTGGCCTCGGTCACAACGCGACCCACACCAGCGCGGTGCCCGTCGTAGGCGCCGATGGCGCCAAAGGTGTGCGCCTGCGTGGGCTGCTTGCCGCCCGACGTGGTGCCCGCCAGGACCGAGGATGTGGCAATCACTTCAGGCAGTGGCCGCGCGGAACCGCCCACCCCCGGGGGATACTCGACAATGGGGTAACCGGCGAAGGTATCGCTGCGGCCGGTATTGGTGGGGAGCACGCACTGGCCTTCGTGCGGATGGTCGGGCAGCACGCGAATCACGCCACGCGGTCCGCACAGCAGGGGGTGCGGATACGAATATCGCCACAAGCCGGTCCAGCGCTGATACATTTTTGGTGAGATGGGTTGTGGCACCACGTCGGATTGGTCGTTAAATTGTGAACCGGCACTTGGGCCAATGCGGTTCGTGTCGTTGCGCCGCGGGCCAGTCATGCTGACCTCGTTGAGCGCATTGTTTGCCGAGGTGTCGCCCCACAGCCGCATGGAGCGGGCGCGCGGGATCGATCCGTTCAGGCACACGCCGAGCGCGCCGTGGTCACCGGTGGCGAACAAACCACCGCCACCGTTCATGAACTCGCTCAGGGCGCGCAGTTCTGCATCGCCCAAGCGGTTGTTGGGGTACGGCTGCCCGCCCGGGCTGTTTCCGCGCGAGTAGAACGTGGCGATACCAAAGAGCCAGGCCTGATCGTACATGCTGGGGGTGAAGTGCGATGGGTCGTCGAACTTGAACTGCTTGATGCTGCGCACGATGCCGGGCAGCCCCACCATCACGGCGTCATCGCTGACGTTGTTGATGTGCGCAACCGTGATGTCAAAGCGAACATGGAATCCCGGTGTGGTGCGCAGGGTCTCGACAAACGTACGCAACCCGAAATCACCCATGGAAAAATCCAGGCCGCCATCGGTGACGAGCAGCACCTTGACGCGGCACGGCCTGAGAATGGGCAGGTAGCGTTCCGGGTCGATCAGGTGAAGGTGATCACGATGGTGCAACAGGTCAAGCAGCTGGCGGTTATCCGGGGTGAGATGGCCTACATTTAGATCGATGTCATGCATACAACCTCCTTGTCTGTGTTGTGGCGATGTTGTTCTTGCCAAATTGAACAGTGAATTCGAAAGCGGCTCTTGAAAGTCGAGGAGCAATCTTGTGACAACTTATCTCGTCGCTGCTTACAGATAACTTACAACTGCGCGAAACCAGGGTCAGGGAGTCATGGCACTACCTTAAGGAAAAAACCGCTGATTACGTCGTCATTCCGGCGTAAGCCGGTCGCTCCAGGCCATCCATGGCCCTCGCGACACTTGGGCGTCCTGCCTGTCGGAATCCAGGGTTTGAAAAAACATCGGCCGAAGGCCGATTAGGAGTGGGTCAGAGTAAAAACTACTCGCATTCAATTCGCTAAAGGTTTTTACCCTGACCCTAAAGGAGAACCGCGGGTATATCCACGTTGAGTCGCGCTAGGTATATAGTTAAAGAGGGAGTGAGAAATGGCCCTGACCCGAATGGCACTTACTTAAGCG
>JANNSA010000612.1:0-1520 GCA_031402115.1 Hyphomicrobiaceae bacterium
CCGCGCGACGGGCTGCCATCCCGGCAAACCATTGCCGCCCAAGCTTCGGCGCGTTACATCACAATTGCAGTTATACGAGACTAAGTCCGGCGCTCCGCCCCTATCGACAGGTTAACAGCTCATGGCGGACGTACAGCGCCCAGGTGCCCGGAGCAACCGGCCAACCTCGCCGCATTTGCAGATCTACCGGCCACTGATCAACATGGTGATGTCGATCGTGCACCGCATCACTGGCGTCGCGTTGTCTGGCGGCGCCTTGCTGTTGGCCGTGTGGCTGGTTGCGGCAGCGCTTGATCGCGGACTGTTTGAGACGATCAACTGGTTCCTCGCCAGCTGGCCAGGGCAGATTGTCATGCTCGGCTTTGTCTGGACGTTTCTGCATCACCTGCTCGGTGGCGTCCGCCATGTCATCTGGGATACCGGCGCCGGCTTTGACCTAGCATCGGTCGACCGTATGTCGTGGGGTACGCTGGTGTTGTCGGTGCTGGGGACGCTAGCGATCTTCGTCATTGCGCACTTGGTTTGATGAGGGGAGACCTGATGCAACGCTCCGTTACACCTGCGACGAAACTCATTGACCGCTCTGGCGCGCATCACGCTTGGCGTATGCACCTGACGACCTGGATCCTGTTGATCCTGTCGCCGGTGGCGCTCGGGCTGTTCGTTTGGCTGGCCGGCAAGGATCACGCTGTTGTCGTCGATGCGCTAGCCCGGCCCTACGTGGCGTTGCCGCTCGGCTTCCTGGTCCTGATCAGTATCTGGCATATGGTGCTGGGCATGCGCACGATCCTTGAAGACTATGTGCGCCGGCCAGCAACCTTCCGGGCACTCTCTGGCCTCAGCATCCTGTTCGGCGTCACCGTGTTCGCTGCGAGCGCTTGGGCGCTCGTGCAGATTTCGTTGGGGCTTTGACCATGCAGGACTTTGCGCGACCGGCTCTTCAGGGCGCTTACCCCATCACGGATCACAGCTTCGATGTGGTCGTCGTCGGCGCGGGCGGCGCTGGACTGCGTGCCACGCTTGGCGCCGCCGAGGCCGGGCTGACTACGGCGTGTATCACCAAGGTTTTCCCGACCCGCTCGCACACCGTAGCGGCGCAAGGCGGCGTCGCGGCGGCGCTCGGCAATATGGGCCCGGATGACTGGAAATGGCACATGTACGACACCGTCAAGGGGTCGGACTGGCTCGGCGATCAAGACGCGATCGAATACCTGTGCAAGAACGCTCCGGCCGCAGTCTATGAGCTCGAGCATTTCGGCGTGCCGTTCTCGCGCACCGATGAAGGCAAGATCTATCAGCGGCCGTTCGGCGGGATGACGACTCGCTTCGGCGAGGGCATCGCACAGCGCACCTGCGCCGCGGCCGACCGCACCGGCCATGCAATCCTGCATACGCTTTACCAGCAGGCGCTCAAGCATAAGGCGGAGTTCTTCGTCGAGTATTTCGCGATCGATCTGATCATGGACGAGGCCGGGCATTGCCGTGGCCTGATCGCCTGGAATCTCGAGGACGGCACGATC
>JANNSA010000613.1:0-10562 GCA_031402115.1 Hyphomicrobiaceae bacterium
CGTGGTTGCCAATGTCAGCGTGCACGAGGCCGGCCACGCCGTCGCTTACGCCGTGCTGTTTGGCCTGGCGCCGCTGCAACTCACCTCCAAGGTGGCATCCAGCTACGCCGCCGGCTTCACCTTCCCGCACGAAATCCACGAAACGCGCGACGCCATCATCGCCAAGGCCAAGGTGTTCCTGGCTGGTGGCCTCGCCGAGGAGATTGTATTCGGTGCTGGCCAAGCTACGATCGGCCGCGCCAATGACCGCGAGGTCGTGTCGCAACTGATCCTGGATTTCATTCGCCGCTACGGCTTCGACGAGCGCTTCCAGGCGGTCTACACGCAAGACGGCTGGTACACGATGGACCGCAGCGTCACCGACCTCGACGCCGAAAAGATGATCGGCCGGCTGGTGGCGGAAACCTATCAGCTGCTGGTTGGCCAGCGGCCGTTCCTGGTCGAGCTGTCGCGCCGCCTGCAACGGACTGGTAAGCTCGACGCTACCGACGTCGCCAAATGCGCCGCCGAGTTCAAGGTGATCTGCACTGTGCAAGCCGAGGGCCATCTGCATTTGCCAGGCTATGCGGCGGAGCTGGGTAAGGGCAAGTAAGGGGTCAGATCCCATGCGAAGGGGAGGGGACACATTGTTCATCTTCGGCCTGGCGCCGGTGGTGTTATGATCGCATTGACGGCGCCGCGCCGAAGATGAACAATGTGTCCCCGTCACAAGTTCTCCGGTCCGAAGCTGTGCGGCAGCAGTTCGCCGACACTCGTCGTCAGCAGCACGCCCGCCGGAGCCGCCAGGTGCACCGGGCAATTGAGGCTTGCGAATTCGCGCAGGCGCTGGCGGCAGCCGCCGCAGGGCGAGCACAGGCCAACGGTGGCCAGCAGGGTGGCGGCGTCCGAAGCACCGTCCAGCCGCGCCGGCCAGCCAAGCACCAGCGCTTCCGTGATGCGCTTGGAACCAGCCATCAGCAGGTGCGCGATCGCCGAAGCCTCGGCGCAATTGCCGATCGGGTAGGCAGCGTTCTCAATGTTGCAACCGGCATGCACCAAGCCATTTTCGCAGCGGAACGCCGCACCGACCAGGAAGCCGGAATAGGGTGCATGCGCCTTGCTTCGCGCCACCAGCGCCGCGTCATGCAAATCGCGCCATGGCTCACGAATGCCCGGCATCGCTTCAGCGCTCCTTGGTGTAGGGCACACCGGAGGCGCGCGGCGGGATCGCCTTGCCGATGAATCCAGCCAGCAGCACCACGGTCAGTACATAGGGCAGCGCCTGCACGAGCTGCACGGACACCTGGCCAATGCCGGGTATGGAAACGCCTTGCATGCGGATGGCGAGTGCATCGAGGAAGCCGAACAGCAGGCACGCGGCCAGCGCCGGCCACGGCCGCCACTTGGCAAAGATCAGCGCCGCCAGCGCCATGAAGCCCTTGCCGGCGGTCATGTTGGGCACGAAACTGGCGGACTGAGCGATCGCCAGATAGGCGCCAGCGAAGCCGCACAGCACGCCGGTAATCAGCACCGCCTTGTAGCGCAACAGCGCCACCGAGATGCCTGCCGTATCAACGGCTTGCGGGTTCTCTCCAACGGCGCGCAGGCGCAGGCCAAAGCGCGTGCGGTACAGCACCCAGGCCGTCAGCGGCACCGCCGCCAGCGCCAGATAGGCCAGGATGTTGTGGCCACTGATCACCTCGGAATAGACGGGGCCCAGCACCGGCACATCGGCGACTGCCGTCGCCAGCGGCAGGTCGATCGGCTGGAAACGGCCATCGCCTGCAACAGGCGGCGTGCGTCCGCCCTGGCCATACCAGACATTGCCGAGCAGAGCCGACAGTCCGAGTGCCAACATATTGAGCGCGACGCCCGAGACAATCTGATTGCCGCGATATTGGATAGCGGACAGGCCATGGATCAGCGCGAACAGCACGGAAATTGCAATGGCTCCGAGCAAACCGGCCCACGCCGAGCCAGTGTAGGCCGCGACGACGCCGGCGGCGAAGGCGCCCGCTAGCATTTTGCCCTCGAGGCCGATGTCAACAATGCCAGCCTTTTCCGAATAGAGGCCAGCGAGACAGCAGAACAGCAAGGGCACTGACAGCCGCACCGCCGAGTCGATGATGATTGCGAACGAAGTCAGCCATTCCATGGGCATCAACTCTCGGCCAGGGCAGCTGCAGGGGCGCGCGCGAACAGGGCAGCAAGTTGCGGCCGGAACATGTTTTCCAGCGCACCGGCGAACAGGATGACGAGGCCCTGGATCACAACGATCATGTCACGGTTGATCTTCGGCATCTCGAACGCGAGTTCAGCACCGCCCTGGTAAAGTGCGCCAAACAGGATAGCGGCGAGCACAATGCCGAACGGATGCGAGCGCCCCATCAGCGCCACGGCGATGCCAACGAAGCCGGCGCCAGCGGTGAACTCCAGCACCAGCCGGTGCTGATCACCCATCAGCACGGTGATCGCCATCAGGCCTGACAGCGCACCGGAGATCAGCATGGCGACTATCGTGATGCGCGCCGGCGAGATGCCCGCGTAGACGGCGGCAGTCGGGTTGTGCCCGACCGTGCGCATGGCGTAGCCGAGCCGCGTATGCCAGATCAGGATAGTGACCGCATAGGCGGCGGCCAGCGCGATCAGGAACGAAATGTCGAGCCGCGGCAACCTGAGCGGCAGGCCCGTCCACGCCCACAGCTCATGCACCAGTGGCAGCGACGTGCCCGCCGGGAACTTGGCCGACGACGGGTCCATAGTGCCGGGCGGCTTCAGCACGTCGACCAGCAGATAGACCATCAGCGACGCGGCGATGAAGTTGAACATGATCGTCGTGATGACGATGTGGCTGCCGCGATAGGCTTGCAGATAGGCCGGGATCAGCGCCCAGGCGGCGCCAAACAGCATGGCGGCGGCAAGCGCGGCCGGCAGCGCCAGCAGCAACGGCACGCCGGGCATCGCGAGGCAAGCGAGCGTGACGCCGATGCCGGCGATCTGCGCCTGCCCCTCGCCGCCGATGTTGAACAGCCCGGCATGGAACGCAACAGCGACTCCGAGGCCAGTGAAAATGAAGCTGGTGGCATAGAACAGCGTGAAGCCGATGCCGTCGCCAGAGCCGAACGCGCCCTTCAGCAAGAACCCGAGCGCCGCCAGCGGGCTCTCGCCAATGATCAGCACCACCAGCGCCGCCGCCAGAAACGCCACCAGCACATTGATTACCGGCAGCACGATCACGTCCGCCCACCACGGCAATTCACTATTCATGGGCACCAGCCGAGGTGTTGCTCAGGATCCAACTGCAACAAGCGAGTTATGTCATGCCCAAGCCCCGACGCTCCTTCCCCCCTCAAGGGGGCTGGCCAGATTGGGCTGGCGATGCAGTATTCATTTCGTCGCGAAAGTCCGTTCTCGCCGCGAGGCTGGCCTGAGCCGTTGACAAGGCAACACTCGATCACCAGCGCCTGTGCTCCGGATCGCCCCCCCACCCCGGCCCTCGCCCTCGAGGGGGGCGGCGGGGCGCCGCCGCGCGGTACATCGAAGAATGTTACCTGCTGAATCGGCGTAAGAGGGCGGCTCAATTGGGTGCGGTGCTGGTGCCCCATCGCCCCCTCCCCCGGTGCGGGGGAGGGGCGGGGCGGGGAGGCGTCGCGGGGCATGGGTTCGCCACGCTGCCGTCCCGAGGCACGTTGTGGCGATGGATCAGTTCGCATAGCCGGTCGCCTTCATGAAGCTGCGCACGGCTTTGGTGAAGGGCACCGGCTTTTGCTGATCAGCGGGGCAGTCGGCGGCATTATCAGGGCATCGGTCGACGGCGGCGATCTTGGCGCGAGCGGCGGCACGCTCGAAGTCGCTCCAGGCCTTGTCGCCGTCGCCCAGCCGCAGACGGATGCCGAGTTCGCCGACCAGGAAGCCGGCTTGCACCCGGGCATCGGCGTCATAATCTTTGCGGGCTTCCAGCAGCTGGTTCTCGAACTCCGGGCGGAACTTGTCTTCTTTGCTGACGTCCTTGGCTTGCGCGGCGGTGATGGCGAGGTACTTCATCGGCGCCAGGGAACACGCGTAGCAGTCGAACGCATAGAGAAAGTCGTTGTCGCGGGTGACGATCTCAAAACTGCCATCGCCATCGATGTCGGCGAGATAGTCGCCACCGCCGTCGAAGGGACCAGCTGTGACAACTTTCCATTCCGTGCCAGACTTGGTTGCGATCTGCACGCTGGTGCAGCAATGCGCGCCGCCGGAATAGGCCGTGAACACAACTTCAAGGCTATCGTTGGCGTTATCGAGCTCGGCGATGCGAACAGCGGCGATAGGCGTGTCGACGGTGCCGTTCTCGTCGGTCATCGAAAGCACTGGCTTGCCACCAACGAGCACTTGCACGCCCGGAGTTTTGACGGCCGGGTCGCCAATTGTGGCTGTCGAACTCAGCCGCGCTTCCAGATCGCCGACACTGATGGTCGCGGCAGCTACCTTGCTGTCGATCTCCGCCTTGTTCTGCGCCAGAGACGGCGTCACGACGCAGCTGATTAACAACAGCCCCACCAGAATTCTCATGCCGCTTTCTCCGCTACGCCCGCCATCAGCAGGCCAATGGCATTGACGTCGGCGCCCTTGGCCGGACACTCGCCCATCAGTCGTCCGCCGCACATCACCAGAATGCGATCCGACAGCGCCATGATCTCATCGAGCTCGACCGACACGAGCAGGATTGCTTTGCCCTTGTCGCGCATGGCGAGCAGGCGGCGGTGGATGAACTCAATCGCGCCGATGTCGACGCCGCGGGTCGGCTGACCGACTAGCAATAGTGCCGGGTCGCGCTCCATTTCGCGCGCCAGCACTACTTTCTGCGCGTTGCCACCGGAGAAGTTGGCGGTCTTCAGGTTTGGGTCGCGCGGGCGCACGTCATAGGTTGTCATCTTAGTTGCAAGGTCGGCGACCATGGCGCTGGTGTCGAGCAGCCAGCCGGCGCCAAACCGCTTGTCGTCGTGATAGCCGAGGATGGCGCTTTCATAGGCCGAGAACGGCTTCACCAGTCCCATCCGCATGCGATCCTCGGGCACATGGCCGAGGCCATGGCCGCGCATCTCTTTGGCGTCGAGGCCATCCGACGACACATCCTTGCCATCGATGCGGATAATGCCGCCGGCCAAGGGTCTGATGCCGGCGATTGCCTCCAACAGTTCGGATTGGCCGTTGCCGGCAACGCCCGCGATGCCGACGATCTCACCAGCTCGGATGCTGAAAGACATGTCGTGCACGCGAACGACTTTCTTCTCGTCGAGGACGCGAAGGCGCTCGACTTCCAGCAGCACGCGGCCGGGCTTGGCTTCCACTTTGTCGACCCTGAGCAGCACGCGGCGGCCAACCATCGCCTCGGCCAGTTCTGCAGGGCTGGTGCGAGCCGTTGCGAACGTGGCGACCATCTCGCCGCGCCGCATCACCGACACCCGATCGGTAATCGCCATGATCTCGCGCAGCTTATGCGTGATCAGCAGAATGGTTTTGCCCTGCTTCTTCAACACGCCAAGAATTTCGAACAGCCGGTCGGCCTCGGCTGGCGTCAACACGCCGGTCGGCTCATCAAGGATCAGGGTCTCGGCGCCGCGGAACAGCGCCTTGAGGATTTCCACGCGCTGCTGTGCACCGACAGACAGCTCACCAACAACGGCGTCGGGATCAACTTCCAGCTTGTAGTCGCGTTCGATGCGCTGCAGCTCGGCCCGTGCACGGTCCTGGCCGCCCTTGAGCAGGGCGCCACCCTCGGCGCCAAGTATGACGTTCTCCAAAACCGTGAACGGTTCCACGAGCATGAAGTGCTGGTGCACCATGCCGATGCCGGCGGCGATGGCGTCATCGGATGAGCGGATGCTGACAGGCTTGCCAGCGACGCGGATATCGCCAGCGTCAGCCGCGTAGAAGCCATACAGGATCGACATCAGCGTCGACTTGCCGGCGCCGTTCTCGCCAATGATGCCGTGGATGGTGCCGCGTTCGACGGTCAGGTCGATCGCCTTGTTGGCGTGCACCGGGCCAAAGCGCTTGTCGATACCGCGAAGCTCGATGGCAGGCTGCTGGTCAATCGGCACGGACACATCCTGGCTGGCGCTGGTCAAGGCATTGTTCGGCTCAAGCACCATGTGATCAGATGGTTCCAGGCGCCGCAATCACGAACTACGATGACTGATCCTGCGCGCGCGGCCTAAGGCGGCCTGGCTGTGCTTTATTAGGGCAATCGATTGTTTGTCAGATAATTGTCGTGAACACCGTGGACCGTTTCATTTGCCCGCGTTATAGCTCTCAAGGTACGGCTCCGGCTGCAGCGCCTCGGGCGCATCAGCCAACAAGAAGAGCGACTCAACCAGCAACGGGAGATCCACCGGAATGGCTATTCTTAAGAACCGCCTGGCAGGCTTGATGGCCGGCGCGGCGGCATTAGTTGGCGCGTTTGGCGCGTCTGCGGGAGCCGGCGAGTTCGACGGCGTCACCGTCAACATCATGACGCGGCCGGGTAAGGTCATCGCGCAGCGCCTGATCGACCGTGGCGTTGAGTTCACGGCGGCTACCGGCGCCAAGATCGTCGTCAATGAAGTGCCGTTCGCCGAACTGTTCCAGAAGATTCAGACCGACTGGGCAACCGGCACCAACTCGATCGACGTTGGCGTGTTCGCCGCCGGCTGGGCCGTCGAATTGGCCGGTGCCGGCCTGCTTGCCGACCTGACGCCGATGGTCGCCAAGGACACGAAGCTCGACGAAGCTGACATCGCTCCATACTTCCGCGCGTTCCAAAAGATCGGCGGCAAGAATATGTTGATGATGGTCGATGGCGACTTCCAGATGGTCTACTACCGCACCGATGTGCTGGCGGCCAACAATGTGCAGCCGCCCAAGACTTGGGAAGACTACCTGACCGTTGCCAAGGCAATCCATGGCAAGGACATGAACGGCGACGGCGTCGCGGACTATGGCTCGTGCATCTTCAAGAAACGCAATGCACAGTCCTATTTCGCTATCCAGACGGTGGCTGCGGGCGCCGTGCAGACGCAAGGCACAGCCCAGGGCTTCCACTTCGATCGTGATACGATGAAGCCTCTGATCAACAACGAAGCTTGGAAGGCGGCGTTCGAGCTTTACAAGGAAACCGGCAAGTACGGTCCGCCGGAAGAGCTCAATATGGACATCGGCGACACGCGCGGACTGTTCAAGGCTGGCCGTTGCGGTCTGCTGATCGAATGGGGTGATCCGGGCCCGATGCAGATCGAGCCAGATGCCAAGGCTGTCAACGGCAAGCTGTTCGCCGTGTCGGCTCTTGGCTGGAAGAACGTGCTTGACCGCGCAACCGGCAAGATGGTTCCCGTTACCAAGGAAAATGCACCCTACTCGGTCGATGGCGTCAACTATGCGCCATTCGCAGCCTTCGGTGGCTGGGCTGGTGCGGTCAACGCCAAGGCTGACGCCAAGAAGCAGGCTGCGGCCTATGCCTTCCTGTCCTACATGAACCAGGCAGCCCAATCGAACGTCGACGTGACGATCGGCTGGACCGGCTACAACGCCTACCGCAACTCGCAGCTCGACAATCCCGATCTGTGGATCAAGGCTGGCTTCTCACCGGAGCTTGCCGCCAACTATCTCGGCGCCGTCAAGGGCGCCTTGAACAACTCGAACATGGCTTCCGACTTTACGGTGCCCGGGGCACAGCAGTATTCGGGCGTCGTGCTTGATCGTGAATTGGCCCGTTACCTCGCTGGCGAAATCACTGTAGACGAAGCCTTGAAGAACATTGAAACGGGCTGGGAAGAAATCACTGAAGACTTCGGTCGTGACAAGCAAAAGGAAATGCTTGGCCTGGCACTGGGTCAAACCAACAAGTGATGCGATAACCAGCGCAGTATCCAACCATGACCGCAACTGGTCTTGATATGGCGGCCCGGCCGGAGCGCACAGCTTCGGCCGGGACCCGGCAACGTGAAAACTGGAGCGAGTGGTTCGACCGCCATTCGCGCGAGATTTTTATCGCGCCAGCGATCATCATGATCCTGGTGTTCGCGATCTTTCCAACCATCGCATCGCTGATCATCGCCTTCACGCGGATTAAACTGACGGGCGGTGGCTACACGTTCCGGTTCGTTGGCTTCCAGAACTTCGAAAAGCAGTTCGTCGGCAACGAGCAGATCCACTTCCTCGGCCGCCTAGAGACGATGAGCTGGCTCGGCATTGCCGTCAGCGCCGTCGTCATCGGCGCCACCCTCTGGTGGCTGTACAAATTCATCAGTACCCAATTCAGTATCGTCGGCCTGATCGGGCGCCTGATATCGGCGGCGATGCTGATCGCCCTGACCTTGATGGTGTGCGCGACAGCCTTGAGCGGCAATCTTTGGGGCACGCTTGGCACTACGCTGTTTTATGTCTTCGCCGGCTGCACCGTGCAATTTGTCATCGGGCTGGCGCTGGCTTTTGTGTGTTCTCAGCCAATTTGGGGTAAGTCGTTCTTCCGCGTGCTGTTTTTCATACCGTTGATGATCACGCCATTGGGCGTCGGCTACGCGTTCCGGATGATCGCCGACACCAATAAGGGCCCGTTCATGCCGTTCTGGCAATGGCTTGGCCTTGGCAATTTCTCTTGGGCATCCGACCCCTGGGCGGCGCGCGTCTTCATCATCATCGGCGACAGCTGGCAGTGGATCCCGTTCATCTTCGTCGTTATGCTGGCGGCGCTTGAAAACGTGCCGCGTGATTATGTCGAAGCAGCCCATGTCGATGGCGCCAGCAGTTGGCAGATTTTCAGCGAGATCACCTGGCCACAAATTATCCCGGTTGCGGCAACCGTGATGCTGATCCGCGTCATTGAAGCGTTTAAGATCGTTGATCTGCCCAACATCATGACCTCGGGCGGGCCTGGCATCGCCACGGAGTCGATGACGCTGCACGCCTTTTTCAGTTGGCGCGCCAACGACTACGGACAGTCGGCGGCAGTTGCCTACATGCTGTTGTTTGTGACCGTGATCGTCTGCTCGTCGTTCTTCAACTACGTGGTCCTGAAGCATTTGAGGAAAGCGTGACAGAGCCGCGCAAACACGACCACGGGAACCGTTCGCTGCAGGCGCGTCTGTTCGAGCCGCCGGCCATGGGCAAGATGGCGCCGGCGACGGGGCTAATCGTCTACACCTTGCTGCTAATCTGGTCGGCCTTCGTGATCTTTCCGATCTATTGGGTGGTAATCACGTCCTTCAAGCTGCCCCAGCACGTCAACAACGGCCCAACCTATGTGCCGTTCATGGATTTCCAACCCAGCCTGCATGCCTGGTACGATCTGTTCGTGACCGACTTCAGTGACACTCTGGAATCCTATTTTAACTCGTTCGCTATTGGCATCGGCTCGACCCTGCTGTGCGTCACAATTGGCTCTTTGGCGGCCTATGCGCTGGTCCGCATCAAATACCGGCCTAGGCTTGGCGTCATCCTGATGTTCGTCGCTATTCTCGTCGCGGCGATGTTCGTCATTGTCATGGCTGGCATCGACTGGCGCATCGTCATGGCCTCAGCTGCCGCGATATTCTTTCTGCTATGGCGCGCGATTGGTCATCATTTTCGGCTGCGGTTGAACAATGGCGACATCCTGTTCTGGATCATCTCGCAGCGCATCCTGCCGCCGATCGTCGTGATCATTCCAATCTATATGATGTTCCAGTCTGTGGGTTTGGTGGACACGCATCTCGGTTTGATCCTGGCCTATTGCGTCGCCAATCTGCCGATCGTGGTCTGGCTGATGTACGACTTCTTCAACTCCGTGCCGATCGAGCTGGAAGAGAGCGCGCAGCTTGATGGCGCAACCCGGTTCGGCGTGTTCTGGGACATTGTGCTGCCACTCACCAAACCGGGGTTGGCCGCGACAACCTTGCTGGTGCTGATCCTGAACTGGAACGAGTACCTGCTCGCGGTTTTCCTCTCGACGTCCAACGCCCAAACCATGCCGATTCTGGTCGCCGCTATGAATGCCGGTGATCGCGGCATTCTGTGGTGGACCATGTGCGTCGTGATTGTCGTGATGATCCTGCCTGTCATCCTGATGGCAATCATTCTTCAGCGTTTCATTGCCAAGGGCGTGCTCCTCGGCGCGGTCAAGGGGTAGTTGTTAGTTACATGGCCATGACCGAAAGCAATGAAGTTACGAAGGCGCGCGCCAAGAGCCTGTCGGTGCGCCGGATCAATAAGTCATTTGGGCCCGTGCAAGTGGTGCACGACCTGAGCCTTGACGTCGCAGCCGGCGAATTCCTGGTGCTGCTCGGACCATCAGGTTGCGGCAAGACCACGGCGCTCAGGATGATCGCGGGCCTTGAGGAAACCAGCAGTGGCGACATCCTAATTGGTGACACAAATGTCACCACCATGCTGCCGAAATATCGCGACGTGGCGATGGTATTCCAGTCCTATGCGCTCTATCCGCACAAGACCGTCGCCGAGAACATCGGCTTTCCGCTCAAGGTCCGCCGCGTCAACCGTGCTGATATGGATGCCGCCATTCGCGACGCCGCCGATCAGGTGCAGTTGACGCCTTATCTCGATCGCTATCCGCGCCAGCTGTCAGG
>JANNSA010000614.1:0-1508 GCA_031402115.1 Hyphomicrobiaceae bacterium
AGCGGCGTAGCGTCGTTCATGGCTGTGGCGTTCCGTTGCAACGCAAGCACGCTCGTCTCGCAACGGTTTGCTACGCGATCTCAACGGCCTACGCCACAGCCAGCATCATCTTCTTCAAGCCCGATGCATGATCCGGGTTAGTGCTCGTCTTGCTTGTGCCATTAATTGACTTTGAAGGCTGGTGCTTTGTGGCGGCAATGGCACGATCGGCGCTCGATCTCTATTTCGGAGAAACCATTTTCCTAATATAGCATGATTACGGTTGGATGAGAAAAATACAGCTTCAGTCGATGTATAATTACTAAGTGTACCGGCTATCTCAAAAGCCACCATTTCCGGAATGACTACCTCGATCCCGCAAGATGGTAATTCAAGCACGGCGTCAAGGAATAACAATTTTTCGTCGTGTGCGTGTTCTTGCGTTCGCAATGCTACTGGCACATACGTCGCCAATGAAATTAAACAATTAGCATCTAGAATAATAACTACTGTCGCTTCGCATGCTGTGGCTGACTTCATATAATCTCCCTTACAATCAAATGCACGAATTTATATCTGCACAAATACTACTCCGCAAGCAGATTAAGCTTTTCTTTTCCGATCAATCGACTGCATCGTTTGGAGATGGTGACATTCTCAGGGACCCATCTGATTTCCTTGGCAGTGCAACGGATGTTACGGTTCAGAACGCTGCCGTTGCCACCAGCATGTGCGGCTTCATCGTCGATCGCGCCATCAGCGGCCGGTTGCGCGACAGAAGATAAAGCAGCCCGTCGAGTTCGGCGCAGCTCGTCTCCCTGCCCTGCTGCTGCTGAACCTGTACTTTGATGAGACCAACGGCTTCGACGGTCGCGGCACGGATGGCATGTACCTCTGGATCGTCCAGCCGGAAGACGTGGCCGCCAGTGATTTTGCCACTGACCACGTCACTGAAGCGCAAGATGCCGAGCCCTTCGAGGATCTGCGGGATGCGATAGTCGGCCGGTGGCAGTGTCTCGGCGACGGCCTTGGCGCCCAACTGATTGAGGGCGATTTCCATGGTCATCAACAGCAGCGACGCCTTCTTGTGGAAGACCGGGTCCTCGCCAAAACTCAGCGGAAAGCGGCAGGCAAGGCCTCGCATATGCAGCACATTGAACCGGTAGCTGCCATCGTGGCACCGCGCCAAAATCAGCAGGTTGCGGAAATAGCGGCGGGCCCGCAGCGATCCCACCTCCTGCACCATATCGAGGCGCTGGCGGCCGAAGGGTGCGCGAATGAAGAAGTGGGCCAGTTCGCGTTCGTAATCGTCGTGGATGTCGATGCCGGGCATTTTTTGTGCCGCGCGGATGGCCGCCATGGTCGCGAGCACGGCTTTGACGCCTGAGCCGTCGTGTTTCCAGATATCGAGGTCACCATCAGGACGGTAGCCGACAAAGCCGCCAAACTGCGCAATGGTGAGCGCGAGTTCGAAGAACAGCTTGGCAGTGTCGGGAGCAACCGCATCAACCGGACCGGCGTAGCCGCGC
>JANNSA010000615.1:0-31225 GCA_031402115.1 Hyphomicrobiaceae bacterium
AGACGGTGTCGGTCGCCGCGGCTGCGACCTTGGGTCATTCCCAATTCCACCCAATTGCTCGCCGCGTAACAGCTGCCCCGGAACCGACTTCACGTCTCACGATTTACAGCTGCCCACTGCCCACTGATCACAAATGTGTGAATCTTGTAACTCTTTTCAGCTATAGTATAAAAGGTATCCGTTCCCGCCTATGCATCTTTGGAGTGTGAAAAATAAACCTATAAAGGATAAACTGATGGATACTACTGAAATGCAAAAATCAAAAGCTTATACGGCCGCAGACCTGATACAATATGTGCCAAATGCTGTCGTCACCAAGTCGATACTGGAAAAGCCAAGAGGTAATATCAGCATCCTGTCCTTTGATAAAGGTGAAGGACTCATTGAAAAAATAACGCCTTTTGACACCTTTGCACAGATTATTGAAGGTACAGCGGAGATCGTTATCAGTGGAGAGCACAATCTGCTTTTAACCGGACAGTCAATTGTTATACCGGCACATTCACCTTTTTTAGTGTCATCAGATGAACGATTCAAAATGATGATTACTGTGATCAAAAGCGGATACCAGGTATGAAACGCCAGCTGCTAACGATAGATCATGATTCCTATCCATCTTTCATGGCGAATCAAGAGGATCCGACTAAAGGAAACGAGCAGGCAAATGTGGTAGAGGCCCGGAGGCAGTATTACTATACTATTGTTTTGAAACCGGATGGCATTCCAAATCCAGGATATGTACAAAAATCATTTTCAACTATAGAAAGAGAGCAACGTGCCCAGGCCTTTAAGAAGCGAAACCTAAGTTTGAAATATTTTATTGGCCTTATTCAACAAAAGGTGATCATATGACCATAGAGACAATTCTAACTGCAGCTGTAATCGATTCATTAAAACGAACGAACCATGGGAAATAAATTCATTCCTCCTGACCAGACGGGAAGCTGGAATGCGCGTAAAGGCAGGCTCAAACTACAGTTTCCGGTATTGACGGATGATGATCTCCTGCTCGAAGCAACGAACAGAGAGACAATGTTTGGAAACCTGCAAACAAAACTTGGTAAAACCAGTGATCAATTGCACGCCATTATTATTGCACTGTGATGCATCCAGCTCGTGTTTTAACGCTGTCCGAAGGTTTTCAGGTGAGGCGAAGTTTTATTTAACCTTATTCCGGCATTTAAAATGTAAATTGTAGGAAAATATCTAAATCTATTGATACAGTTTGACAAAATGAAGAAAGGCGGAAACTCACTATCAAAAGTGAGAAGCATCTATATTTTTACAACCGTCTTCCTTGTCGGGCTCTCGATTTACACCTTTATCCAGATCATGCATTTATTTGATGCATCAGCAATGATCCAGCACACGAGTGAGGTCAAGGAATCACTCCATACAATAGCAAATACGTTATTGGATGCAGAATCCAATAAGCGGGGTTATCTCTTATCCGGGGATTCATCGTTGCTCTATAAAAGAGATAATGCGTTACAGGCCCTCAAGACAGAACATGATGTACTGACAGCTTTGCTGAAGGATAACGTGGAGCAAAGCAAAAACCTTGCAGCCCTGGATAATGCTATTAAAGACAAACTTCAAAGCATCAACAATATCTGGAGTAAGGGAAGTCCTATGCCAATCATCCAATCAATGAAAGAAAATGTGGATGATGGTATTCAGAAAATGGATAGTGTCAGATTGTACCTTGATCGGATGACAGTAGCTGAGTCTCAATTATTTGATATACGATCACAGGTGTATTCACGGTTATCCATGGTTACACCCATTTATATTATTGTTCTTTTTCTCGGGGCATTGCTGATCCTTTTCTTTTCCTATTTCAGGATCAATAATGAGCTTAAGGAGTCGCAGCATTTGCATACGGCTCTGCTTGAGCAGAATCATGACAGGGTTATATTGGGTGAGGAATTAGTAGTCGTTAATCAGGAACTTGCGATCCAAAACAAGGAAAAAGAAAAGCGTGCAGCTGAATTGATCATTGCTAACAAAGAACTGGCCTATCAAAATCAGGAAAAGGAACGTCGTGCATCTGAACTTACCGTTGCAAATAAAGAACTGGCTTTTCAAAACGAAGAGAAAGAAAAGCGTGCAGCCGAATTAGTTATTGCCAATCTTGAACTAGGCTTTCAAAATGAGGAGAAAGAAAAGCGCGCCGCTGAACTGGTCATAGCCAATCTTGAACTGGGTTTTCAAAATGAAACAAAGGAAAAGCTCGCAGCCGAACTGATTATTGCCAACCATGAACTTGCTTTCCAGAATGAAGAGAAAGAAAAACGTGCAGTAGAACTATTTAAAGCCAATAGGGAACTCCAATTGTTTCTGAATATTTCAAGTCATGATCTGCAAGAACCGCTGCGTAAGATTCAAATGTCTGCCTCCAGGATTGACGATGCGGATTTCAATACGTTATCGCCCAAAGGAAGGGATCATTTTGTAAAGATGCAGGAAGCTGCCCAAAGCATGCAGGTGCTTATTGAGGATCTGTTGACCTATTCCCGCACGAACACAGAGGAACGTGTATTTCAGTACATTGATCTCAGCGCTGTTATTGATGAGGTGACAGAGGAACTTAAGGAGGCTATTGATGAAAAACAAGCCATCGTAGAAATTACGGATCATTGTGAAGCAAATATCATTCCTTTCCAGTTTCGGCAGCTTATCTACAATATGCTTTCGAATGCACTTAAGTTTTCTATTCCGGGTAAACCGCCTCATATCCTGATCTCCAGCTGCATTAAAAAGGGAAGTGAATGTATAAATGTAAAACTATTGCCGGACCTGGAATACTGCCACATCACCATAAAAGATAACGGAATAGGCTTTGAGCCTGCGTATAGCGAGAAAATCTTTGAGGTGTTTCAGCGATTATACGGAAAAGAGGTATACAAAGGAACTGGTATAGGTTTAGCGATTGTTAAGAAAATTGTGGAAAATCATAATGGAGTCATTATAGCTACGAGTCAGCTGAATCAAGGAGCTACATTTGATATTTATATACCAGCTAAATTGAAGACACAAAATGAATAACAAGCCGCTACAGATCATACTCGCCGATGATGATGAAAGTGACCGCACCAATTTTATGGATGCCTTAGAGGAATCCAGGATAAAGACAGTAGTTTTTGCTGTCAAGGACGGTGTTGAATTAATGGATCACCTGAGCAATGAGGATACACCTATACCTCATCTGCTTTTTCTCGACCTTAACATGCCCCGGAAAAATGGCCTGGCATGTTTGATGGAGATACGTAAAAGTGAAAAATTGAAAGATGTAGCTGTTGCGATTTATTCTACCTCTTCCTATGATAAGGATGTCGAAGAAACGTTTCAACAGGGAGCCAACGTATATATTAAGAAACCGACTGATTTTAAAGTGCTCAAAAGCGTGTTGGACAAAGTCCTCAGCGCAGCGTATGTGTACCGTGAGCCTCCGTTTAGCATCGCCAATTTTATCTTCAAAATTTAGACTTTGAATCGCGGTAAAAAAAATCCTGTTCACTTCAGATGAACAGGATTTTTTTTGAGCTATTTCGTTCAGCTATTTTTGAGCAGCTGCCATAGCCGGTGGTGTCGGTTCAGGTACCACATTCTTTACAGGCTTGGTTGATTTCAGATACGCGAATACTGCTTTCAATTCATCATCCGTCATGTTCCTGTACATCTGCCAAGGCATAGGAGGCAACAAGGATCGGGCAGAAGCTAAACCTTTGAATTTTCCATCACGTATAGCGGTGATGAAATTGCTTTCCTGCCAGGTGCCGATACCAGTTTCATCAGAAGTCAGGTTGGCTGTATAGGAAATGCCCCAGGGGCCTGCCCATGCAGTAAGGGAACCGACAGTGACAATATTTCCCTTGCTTTCCATCAGTTTGCGATCAACATCCGGTCCCGGCATCCCGGAAGGGTGGCCCGATAACATTAAGGTGCTGTCCAGTTCAGGACCCATAGGTCCCATTTTCTTGGGCGTGTGGCAATCATTGCATCCACATATGGTGACGAGGTGTTCGCCCCATTTTACCTGGGTTTCGTAGCCACCATAATTGGGCGTGGCATTTTCGTAGGGCGTGGTAGTTGCTGATTCTTCCGGCGTACCTGCACATTGGGAGAGCAGGACAACCGCGGCGATGCATGCTAAGCCGAACATAAAAGAAAACTTCTTCATAATAGTGGTGGTTGGTTTTGTTAGAAAACAAGTAATTAAAATTACAATTCTCCAATGAAACAGCATAGAGCATAGTGCATAGGGCAAAGAGCAGCATAGAGCAATGGGCTTAGAGAGATATCTTTTTGGTCCCTGAACTTTTCGTAGCATCGCGCGGACTTCGGCTTTGAACGCACCGCCACCCTTGCCGGTAAACACCGGCAGCATCGCGCCGATCTGGTTGGCCGCCTTGCCCGGCGCTGCCGGCTGCAGCTGGCCGCGAAAATCGGACAGATTGATGCCGGCACGATTGAGAGCATCGAGGCCGGCGTTGGTCGGCTTGACGAGCCGGCTCGCCATGCTCTTGTAGGCGGTGCCCAGTTCCGGTGCCTGGAACCCGTAGTTCGAGCCGTGCGCCAGCATCGCCAGCGCGTAGTCGTAGCTGATGCCCATCGAGGCCCACTGCGGCGCGTACTGCCGCAGACCCTCGATGATGTTGGCGGGTCCGAGCGCGCTGTCGGCGCCGGCGACCAGCGCCTTGCCGGCCAACGCCTTGATATACATTTCCTGGAACGCCGGGTCGTTGGCGTCCTTGCCGAGCTTCGCAGCGAGCTTCTTGCGCTCGCCCTCGTAGGCGCGATAGACGGCGCCCAGGAACTGCGCCGCCTTGCCGGAATCGAGGTTCTTCGGCTCAGACAGATGCAGGCCGAGCGCCGCATCCCAGATCGATTCCGACTCTTTGCCGCGGAAACCGAGCTTCTCGACCTCTTCCCGCGCGCGCATCACCACATCGGGGATGGCGCCGAAGCTCTTGGCCTTGTCCCGCACCGCGATCGCGGTGGTGTCGATATCCTTGCGCCAGGCCTCGAGGTCGAGCTTGCCGTCCTTCATGTGGTCGGTCAGGCGCGCGACGCCGTAGCCGAATTTGCTCTCGTTGAAATTGCGCGTCTGCTCGACGAGGCCGCGGAACCCGAGCCCGGCGCCGGCCGCCAGCCCGGCCTGCGCCGCCGTCGACTTGTTGAGGCGGTCGATCTGGTGCCGGAGCGACGCAATCGCGTTGGTCGGGATCTGACCGAGATTGGCAAACGAGATCCGCTTCGACGCGGCCGCGACCCCGTCCAGATCAGACTTCAGCTTGTTGAGCACGGCCGAGCCGGCGTTGTCGATGACAACGCGGCCCTTCAGATCACCGATCGATGCCATTATTGATGGCTCCTGGCGACTCGCGTCCCGCGAGCCGGCCGCCAGGAGCGGCGATGTTGCGAGAGCGTCTGCATCAGATCTTGAATCTCTTCTTCATGCGCAGCGTTTCGTCGACGTGGCGGGCGATCTCCGCCGGCGTCATGGCCAGGAACACGGCCGGCGACTGGTGGTAAAAATGCGCCAGCCAGTAGGCCGCCGCGACGACATCGCCTACGGACTCAAGCGAATGAAAAAAGGGGAGAGGGCTGCCGCGCACGCATCAAGATCGAAGAATTCGAACTGGTCGACGGTCGCCGGCGGCAGCGGCGGATTGGACAGCAGCGGCACATAGAGCGCGATCACATCCCAGCGAACTTCGATGTTGGCGATGCGGCCCGTATCATCGAGCACCGGCCGCAAAGGGTTGCCGCACTGCTTGATCTCGCGCGTCACCGGCCGGCGCAGCTGAAACCGCTGCACGGGTTCGCCGTGGGCCATGTAGGGCTTGGAGAGGACGACCTCGGCGAAATCGGGATTGGCTGGCGCGGTCGTGACTTGATCCTCACCCGACGACGGCCGGCTCCCTGCTGGGGGCTCGCTATCGGCCATGTCGTAGGCCCGCATGCTCGGCCGCACGCGCTCCTCGATCGGCGGCGGCCGGCGTTCCGGCACCAGGCCTTCCGTCGAGAGTTGACGCGCCGGTTGTGCCGCGTTGCGAAAAATCGTCATGAGTGCCCCTTGTTTGTGGCGCCTTCCGACTGCCGTTCCGGCAGCCGGCCGGAAGGCGCGGTTGGTTCACGTCGCTGGCGGCCGGCTCCCCGCAGGGCGTTCGCCAGCGACAAAATTAAAGCAATTCTTCGCCCGAGAGGCCGCAGAACTTGACCGGGAAGGTGCCTTCCTCGCTGTCGACCTCGGAGGTGTCCTCCCACCAGGCGTTGCGGATCAGGATCGTCTTGCCGTTGGCGAGCGTCAGCGTCACCGTCGAGTCGCGGATGGCCTCGAGGCGCTTGACGAGGGTTCCCGGCATGTCGGTGACATCGCCGGAGACGAACGGCGCGACCGGCATCTCCTTATAGCCGTGCACGCCGTCCTGGCCGACAATGACCTCGCGCTTGACGGTGTTGACCTGATATTTCCACTTGCCCTTGATCGGGATCTGCTCGCTGTCGACCTTGACGTACGCGACGCCGGCGATGCGGTTCTGTGCCATGGAAAGTTCTTTCTGAAGCTGGGGTTCCGGACGGTTTTTGGTTGCGCGTTCCGACTCGCCTCCGGCGAGCCGGCCGGAACGCGCGGAGCAGCGGCACAATCATTCCGTCCCCGGCGGCCGGCTCCGCGGAGCGGAGTCGCCGGGGACCACTAAATCAAGCGATAGCCAAAGCCCGATCCGGCAGCTTGTCCGGGTACTGCAGGCGGTACTGCGCCAGCACCGCGAACACATCGAGCTGGTTGACGAGGTCGGGCGGGTACAGCACGTCGAGGCGGTTCGGGTTCTGCACGTTGCGCTCCACGATCAGGTTGGCGACGAACGCATCGGCGTTCTCGACGATGCCGAGGTACTCCATCTCGCGATAGTGGCCGACGATGACGGCCTTGACGCCGGCCGGGGTGGCGATCGCCTGGCCGGCACCGTAGCGGGTACCGTCGTTGCCGAGCTTGTGGCGGGGGAAACGGCTCTGGATGCGGTGGCGCAGCGAGCGCAGCACGTAGGACAGCGTGTTGAGCGTCTGAATTTTCAGGAACGCGTCGTCATCCTGGCCGTACTTGTTCTTCTGATACATCGTGAACGACGTCAGGATCTGCACCTTGCCGTCGGCGGTCTCGACGCCGCAACTGATGCCGTCGAAGGCCAGCGCGTTCTGCTCGTTTTTCGAGAACCTGAGCTCCGGCACCGCCGGCAGCATGCCGATCAGCTCGAGCGTGTGGAACGGCCGGGCCGGGTCGTTGAGCGCACTGCGGTGGGCGTTGGCGGCATACATGGCGGCGCGGCGCCAGGCGGGCGTTGGCGATCCGCGATAACCGAAGCAGGTGGTATGGCCACCGTTGCGGCCGGCGCCGAACGTCTGCAGCGCGCCGGGCGTGCCATCGCGGGCGGTGAACGCATGCCCGTAGAGCTGCTTTGCCCACGACCAGCGGCCGCTGTCGCCTTCATGGTTGAGGAACGTGTCGAGCGCGTCGAGCGTGCCGCTGTCGGTCCAGGGCGCCACGAACGTATCGAATTCCTGGTCGCCGAGATTGGCGAGCGCGGTCGTCAGGTCCGGCACGCCGGTGCCGTTGGCCATGGCGGTGATGGTCAACGTCACGCCGGTCGGCAGCGCTTCGCCACCGAGCGAACCGCGATAGCTGTGACGGACATCGATGCCGTTGCCGTCCTCGCCCTTCCACTTGGCGGTGAGCGTGACGGTTGCGGTCGAGACGGTGGCGGTGACGGTGAGATCGGTCGCGGCGTTGACGGCGGCGGCGATCGCGGTGGCAACGGCGCTGGCGCTGTCGCCCGACAGCACCGGCACGGTGACCTTGCGGCCGCCGATGTAGAGGCTGATGGTGCCGGACGCACTGGCCGGGCCTGCCGCCACGATGGTGCCGGTGGCTGCGACGCCGGCGCCGGGCTCGGCGATGACCACGCCCCAGACCTCGTCGAAGGCGTTATTCTCAAACCAGCCGCTGGCGGTGTCCGCGAAGTGCGAGCCGGCGCCGCCGACACTGCGCGCCTGGTCGGCAGATGCCACACGCGACAGCGCGTTGGCTGTGCCCGTGCCGGCGCTGGTCTTGTAGCCGATGATCACGGCACGGCGGTAGTCGGTAAAGACGCCGGCGCGCGAGGGATCGACCTCGGCCCAGAACAGCGGCAGCCGCAGCGACTGCGGGATGAAGTTGAAGCTCGTGGGCATGATCAGACGTCCTTCTTCGGCTTGGCGGCGGGCTCGGGTTTGATCGTGACGTCACCGTCGCGCTCGAGGCGGCGGAGCGCGATGCTGTCGATCATGACCTCACCCTCGGCAGCGATGCGGCGCGTGGGGTCGGTCGGGTTGCGCAGCAAAAAGCCGGCGCGCGGCGTAACCAGGACGCGGGTGGTCATGGATGCAGTCTCCAAAGGGTTTGAGGGAGCTAAGCAACAGGCACGGCAATCGTGGTGCCGATCGTGGTTTCGCCGGCCGGGATGCCGGTATCGACGGACGTAGTGGCGAACGCCGGCAGGCCGGTCGACGGCAGCGCCCAGATGCTCTGCGACAGCAGGTCGATCTGGATCATCACCCGGCCCGTCACCTCGCCGGCATCGGGGGGAATGTCGAACGCGGTACGAATGCCGCCGATGCCCTCGCCGTCGACGAGCCAGTCGGGCCACGTCGGCAGCAACGCCTCGAACACCTTCTGCGCCTCGGCGTGCAGCTTGGTGCGCAGCGCCTGGCCGCTGTTGTCGCCGTCGCGGATCTCGATGCCGAGCTTCGTCACATGGTCGAACTGCGGCAGGCCGATGCGGCCGGAGCCGCCGGACGGGCGGCCGTCATCATCCGCGATGAACAGGTCGCAGGCGGGCAGCTGGTCGTCCCGGGTCGGCGTCTCGCGGTGCCGGGTGATGCGCGTACCGGCGATGTTGGCCGCCACCAGCAGCGCCCGGACGTTGGTGATCCAGGTATCATAAATCAGCATTGTTTGGTGGCGCCTTCCGACTGCGCGCCGCGCAGCCGGCCGGAAGGCGCGGGTAGCAGCGGTGTTTGAAAAACTACCTTCTCTTCTTCAGGATCAGGTCGACCCAGCCGTCGCCATCGGGCTGGATGTCCTGCACCTGGTAGACGGCGCCGGCGATGGTGACGCGGTCGCCCTGTTTGGCGGCGAGCCCCAGGTCGGCGGTGCGGTAGCCGACGACCGGCATGGTGGTCGAGTGACCGGCCGCGGTCATTTCGCTGCTCGCGACTTCGTCCAGGATGATCTTGTGATCGGCATCGAAGATGCCCTGCACGCCGAACGCCGGAGCGCCCGGCTGCGAGACCAGCGGCTCGTAGCTGGTCGGCACCGCGAACTGATCGCGGACCGCGACATTGACCAGCGCGTCGAGATCGATCGCCATCACGCAGTCAATGCGTTGAGAGCGGTGATCAGCTCGGCCTTCTTAAGTTTGCTCGCCTGCGGCACGTTCGCGGCCTCGGCTGCGGCGCGCAGCTCCGCCACGGTCATGTCGGCGTAGGTGCGGGTGATGGCCGGATCCCCGTCCGGAAGGTCGCCCGCGACCGCCGTCGGCGCCGGATAGACCTCGACGACACCGGCGTCGATCATCGCCTGAATGCCCTCGTCGATCCCCGGCACGTCGAGCACATGGCCCTCGTCGAAGGTCACGCTGGTCAGCGGCGTCACCGCTTCGGTGTGCTTCTTCAGGAATTTCAGTTGCATGATGGAGGCTATCCTTGGTTGCCCGTTGGCCCTGGTCTGCGTCGCGGGCGGCCTCCCGGCGAAGGCCGGGGTCCCCTCGCCAGGGCCCCTCAAGGGAAGCCGCCCGCGACCACTACAGATGCCCGCTGTTAGTTGCTCGAGTAGCCGCGCAGCACCAGGCGCGGTTTCTGCACCAGGAACAGCGGCGCGCTCTCGGTGTGCATCTCGATGCCGGCGCCGTGGTCGAGCTCTTTCAGCGACACGTACATCGACTGGCCGGGCATATTGACCGTACTCATCATTTCGCCGGGGGCGAAGTACGAGCGGAACACCCGGCGGGTGCCGAGCGGCAGCCCGATCGCCTCGCCGGTCGGGATGAAGTTGTGGGTCAGCGTGGTGCCGTCGTCCTGCACGTAGGATGCGGTGCCGAGGTGCTCCATGAACACCTGGCCGCCGACCACGAAGCCGTTGGCCGCCATGTCGGTGAAGAACGGATGCGGCATGCCCTGCTGATTGTCATAGTACGTCTTGTAGTAGGGGTGATGGATGACGCCGTCCATGAAGGTCGGCGAGCACAGCCACAGCATCATGTTCATCGGCTCGCCCTGCAGATCCTTTTCGGCATCGCGGCGGGCGGCGACGGTCGCTTTCAGCGGCTCGTTGGTGGCGGACGTACCGAACTTGAAATCGTATGACTTCTGGCTCTCGCCCATCTCGGTGTAGCAATTGTAGAGGATGGTCGAGCCGTCGGCGTCGAGCACGTCGCCGCGCAGCGCGCCCCACCGCATGTACTCGTGGCTCTGCCGGTAGGTCGCCTGCAGCTGCGTCATGCGCTCGATCAGCAGCTCGTCGAACGCCGACAGTAATTCCGGCTGGCCAAAGGCCGGCAGGTTCTGCAGGTCGGAGGGACGGATGTGGTCGTTGAGCTGCATGAACAACGTCTTCAAGGCGCGCAGCGAGCGCGAGGAGTGCCGCATGTTGGGCGCGGGCGCGCCGCGCTGCGAGGTCGGGATGATGTTGAGGAAGCCCTTCTTGACCTCGACCTCGACGTACGTGGTGCGGATGCCGACTTCGGGGAACAGCCCCATCTGGCCGAGCAGGGAATACTCGTTGGGCACGTTCATGATGGCGTCGGAGAGGGCGCGCACCGCATAGCGGGGGTCGCGCAGATAATCGAGCTGCATGGGGTTCAGGTCCTATGATGGATGAGGGCGGGGCAAAGTCCGTCGCGGGCGGCCGGCTCTCCGGAGGAGAGTCGCCCGCGACAGGTCAGTACGCGCGGGTCTGCTGGATGTTGGCCTTGAGCAGCTGGGCGAGGGCGGCGGCCTTCTTGGGTGCATCGTCGACCGAGGTGTCCCAGGTCAGGAATTCGGCGGTCACCCGCGCATCGGCGATGACGGCCACCGCCTTGACGTCGGCAGCACCGCTGGCGTCGGTGGCATCGAGCAGGATGCCGGCCGCCACCTCGGTGCCGTTGACGGCGCCGGCGATGTGCTTCTTCCACTTGCCCGAGCCGGCCGCGATCGTGATGTCGAACCCGTCACCGAGCGCGAAGTCGGTGCCGCTGTCGGCCATCGCGAACTTGATCTGGTTGGCGAATGCCGCACCGCCGATGTTGTAGACACCGAGCTGGACACCGTTCGGATCGCGCACCTCGAACATGCCTCCATTCGCAATCACGGCGGCGCAGCGCACCGTGTAGACGCCGGGGTTCGAGCCGGCGAGCACCGGCGTCGTGACGTCGAGCGTCAGACTGCCCCCGCCGGTGTTGCCACCGGCCTTGGCGGCACTGGTGGCGGCACCCTTGGTGATCTTGGCCAGCACCGTGCCGGTGACGAGGTTGCCGGAGGCTGCCAGCAGCGTGATGGCGGCGCGGCCGAACTGCGGGTCGAGCTCGTGCTTCAGCCACTCGGACGAGAGGCGGGGATAGGTTGCGGTCAGTGGCATGGATTAACGGCTCCGGTTGCGGGTTGCGGTGGCTTTGGACTGCGCGGCGATCTTGTCGGCGAGCGAGGGCATGCCGGCCGCGAAGCTCGAGGCGCCCTCGGCGGCGGCTGCGGCATCGGGCTTGATGCCGGCGCTGTTGCCGGATTTACCCATGGCGGCGGTGAGCAGCGCAAAGCCACTCGCGGCGGCAGCACCTGCTGGCGCCTGCCCGGCAGCGGCCAGCGTTTCCTTGGCATCGTCGAGCGTCATCGCCGATTTGAAGGCGAGCCGGATGGCCAAGGCCTCGCGGCCCTTGGCCTCCGGCGCCGACAGGATGGCCATGGCCCGCTCGCGGTCGGCGAGGACGGCGGCGGTGGCGGCGTCGACCGCCAGGCGGTCCGCGTCCGCCTTGCTGATCATGCCGGCGGCCGGGCTCGCGACTTGCCGGTCGGCAGCGGCGGCAGGCGCGCTGCTGTTGCCCTTGTAGATCGCGGCCAGCGCGGTCGTGATCTGGTCGGCGATGTCGGCCGCGCCATCATTGTCTGCAGTCACAGTCATGAGCTTTGATCCTTTGCGGTTTGTGATGCCCTGGACGGGCGCGTCGTCATCATCGTCCGGCTCGTCCGGCTCACGCTCCAGCGGCAAGATGCCCGCCTTCGAACCCTTCTCGACACTCGACTTGCGCTTAGGCCTGGTCTTGGCCGCACCGGCCTCGAGGCGTTCAATCAGTGCGTCGAGGCCCTCGATGCGGTCGGCGAGCTTGGCCTCGATGGCCGCGGCGCCTGAAAAGCAGCGCGCATCGAAGTCGCGCACATCCTGCTCGGTCAGCGGCCGGTGACGTGCCACGTGCGCAACGAACCGGTCGTTGGTGCGCGCGATGTCGTAATTGCGCTCCGCGAATTCGCCGTCGGAGAGCAGCGCATAGGGGCTGCCGTCGTTCTTGGTGGCGCCGGCGCCGAACATCGTCACTTTGATGCCGGCCCGGTCGAGCTGTTCGGCATACGAGACATGGCCGGCGCGCACGCCGATCGAGCCAACCTCGGCGCCAGGTGCGATCGACAGCGACTTCGCCATCGCGCCCAGCCAGTAGGCGGCCGAGCACGCCATGTTGTGCGCGATCGCATGCACCGGCTTCTTCTTGGCGAGCCGGGCCAGCGCCTCGGCGCAGCCGTCGATGCCGCGCACCAGGCCGCCGGGGCTGTCGATGTCGAGCACGATGCGCGACACCTCGTCGTGCGTTTCCAGCCGCCGGAACTGCTCTTCGAGCCCTTCGTAGGCCGTCAGCCCCCAGAACGTGCCCAGCACCGGCGCCCGGTCGATCAGCATGCCGTGGATCTCGACGATCGCCGTGCCCTTGTCGGTGATCCGCGCCCCGGTCTTGCGGTTGCGCGGCAGGGAAAACCGGTTAGCGCTGATGGTCTCGACGACATGGCTCAGATGCTGCGCCGTCATCGCCATCGGCTGGCCGATGATCTGCGAGGCGAGCCAGAAGCCGAGATCGGCTCCCGCCGACGCCGGCGCCTGCGCCTGCAGCGTGATTCCAGTGGTCATTATGATTGCGCCTTCCGACTGCGCTCCGCGCAGCCGGCCGGAAGGCGCGGGTAGCAGCGGTGGTTATGGTATTCCGTCGCCGGCGGCCGGCTCCCGGAACGGGAGTCGCCGGCGACCACTCAGAACTTTCCGGTCGGTTGCGACCCAAAAAAGCTACTGCCTCTGCCGCGTGTAGCCCTTGACCACCACGCCATCGTCGCGGGTGTAGCCGGGCACCTCGACCGGGCCGGAACCCGTGGCCGGCGCGGCAGCAGCCGGACGCTGGCCGCCCTGGTCGGGCGCTGCTGCGGCCTTGGCCTTGGCGGCATCGTTCAGGTAAGAACTGGGCGGCGGTGCCGCAGGCTGACCACCGGTGGCCTTGCTCATCGACCCCAAAGCCAAGCCACCAGTCGTGATTGCGGCTCCACCGCCAGCCACCGTCAGTGTACCGCCCAACAGCTTAGCGGCGCCACGTGCGAGTGCACTTTTCAGATTGCCGGACCCGGCTATGATCTCCACCCCTGCCTTTGCGGTTGCAATGTTGCCGCCGGTTAATAGCGCCCAGAAGGACGCTTCCGAGAGATTGCCGGCCGGCGAACCGTTCTGAGGTTTCTCCGGCGTCACCGGCGGCTTGGCCGGCTCGGCGGCTTTGGCCGGTGTTGTGAGCAGCTTTTCCCCTAGATCCATTCCGAAGCCCATTCCAACCGTCTGGGCCACAGACGGCTTGATCCTGCCGCGTGTCATTGCACCGATCAGCAGACGGCCCAGTTGAGCGCCGGCATGAACCGCGACCGAGGATTGCAGTTCTTTGGCCGTCGATTTGGTGTTGTCTGCCATGGCGCTCTCCTGGTTTCGGATTTCGTCGCACCGTCGCTGGCGGCCGGCTCCCGGGAAGGGAGTCGCCCGCGACACTCAACGACGCGTCACTGTTTCAGTGGTCCCGGCCTTCGGGCCGGTCTTGTAGGTGCGGGTAAACGTCGTCGGGCCAGATGCGGTCTGCTGCACCCGTGCGGGCCGGCGGGCGGCACGCGCCACCTCGGCCTGTGCGGCTTGGCCGGCACCCGTCGCCTTGGCGGCCGCGACCGCTGCATCGCCGGAGGCCTTCGAGACTTCGGCACCCACCTTGAATTTCGAGATCTTGTCGGCGCCGTCCCTGGTCTCGCGCGCCAGCCGGTACTTGCCGGCATCGATCTTGGCCATCAGCTGCGGCGACACCTTCGGCAGGTTACCCTTGGCGATCGCCAGCATCGATTTCATGCCGACGCTGGCACCGAGCGACGCCGCGGCCTCGATCCGCATTGCCGCCTTCAGCGCCGGGTCCTCGACAAAGACCGACCCGACACCGAACACCGCGCCCTGCGCCGCGGTGGCATAGGTCAGCACATCGCCGGCCTTCAGCGCCGCCGGCGTCGCTTCCGCCAGCGCCTTGGTCTTCAAACCGGCATCGACGATGCCGCGCATCTGGTCGCCCTTGACCGATGCGGCCAGCACGCCCGGCGTTTTGTTGAGTTTTGCAGCATCGGCACCGAGCCGGCCGAGCCTGGAGGTCGCATCGGTGACGGCCGCCGTGGCGCTGGCGCCAAACTTCCGGCCGATCATCGCGCCGGCCGCAATCCCCACAGCAGCGACGGCCAGCGTCACCGCCGGCATGATGTAGCCCTGCTTGGTCGACGATGCCGCCTTGACCTCGTCCGCCTTGATCTTGACGTTCGCCGGATTGGTCGGATCGGCCGCCCACGCCCGCTCGGCCTCGGCCTTGCGCGCGTCAGCGGCCTGCGCCTCACGCTGCGCCTGCGCGGCGATCTCGGCCTGGCGGGTGGCCGCCTCGGCCTGCACCTTGGCAGCGTCGGCTTGCGCCTTCGCAGCCCCGGCCTGATCCTTGGCGGCAGCGGCCTTGTCGGCCTCGATCTGCTTCCAGGTCTTGCCCTTGGTCTGCGATTGGCTGGCCGCGGGCGCCAGCACCACGCCGGCGGCGGTCACGGCGCCGGCGGCCTGCAATAGCGTTTTCAGGTTCATCTGCTGTCCCCCTCCGGCACATACCACGGCTGCATGCGGGCCCAGGCAGGTGCTGCCGCCTGGGCATCGTCCTTTGTCGAATCCTCGACCGGCGGGTCGGTCTCTTCCTCGTCGTCGTCCGCAGTGGGTGGCGGCTGCTGGCCATTGTCGGCGCCGCCCAGCATCGGCGGCGCCATGCCCGGCAGAAACAATCCGAGGTCGGACGCAACCGCGTTTTCGCGCGCGATCTGCTCGAGGTTGTCTTCCCAGCTTTCGCCTTCTTCGGCGCAGATCGACTCCATGGTCTCGACGCCGAGCGTGCGGCCCAGCTGTTGGGCCTGGCGCTCTTTCAGCGGCTCGATCAGAGCGCGGGACGCCGTGATGAACGTCCCCTTGATGAGAAAATCGCGCGCCAGATAGAATTGCTCCGGCGTCAGCCCTTTTGGCATGTCGATCGCGCCGCGCAGGATCGCCTCCTCGGCAAACCCCATCACGATCTGCATGCCGACGGTGCGGATCAGCCGCGCGCGGCGCGTCTCGGCCGCCCGGCCGTTGTGCGCAAACGACATCTTGTTGGAGGCGTAGTTCGCCTTCGAGTAATCCTGCGTCAGCGCGATCGGGTCGACGCCGAGGCCGGCGGCGACGCCATAGAGCTGATTGCGGACGAATTCGGCATAACCCTGCGTCGGGTGCTTCGAGCCGACCAGGTCGAGCTTGTCGCCGATCGCGAGCTTCGGGACCTTGACGCCGTTGAAGCGCAGGTCGAGCTCGTTGTAGTAGTCGATCGTCTCGGCGAGGTTCTGCTGCGCCGCTGAAATGATCTCGCCCGAGGCCGGATCGATCTTGTCGTCGACCATGGTGCGGGCTTCGTCGACATTGGCAGCACTCGTCAGCACGGCCGCGAACGAGGCCTGCGCCGTGGCGGTCGCCAATTCCATCTCCTGGTACTCGTGGCCCATCTTGAGCGACACGATGGCAGCCGAGAACTCGGACACGCCGCGCGTCTGCCCAGGCCGGACGTGCTGGTAGGAGTGCATCATCACCGGCCGGTGCCAGGCGGTTTCACGCGGCACGCGTGACCAGGTCGCCATGGCCATCGGGTTCATGACGAGGCCGTGTTCGGCTGGATGCGCATTGCGGATATGGTAGGCCAGCGGCTCGCCCAGCGGCCCCAGTTCGACGCCGCCCTTGAGGCGGTCCGTCTCGGGCTGGCCCTGCGGGTTCGAGAGCCGGTCGACGTCGATCGGCTGGTAGCACGACGCCCACGGGCGGGCAGAGTCCCACTCGCTGGCGACGAGCGCCTCGCCGTCGCGGAAATCCTGATCATGGATCAAATTGAACATGTCCGTGAACGTCATGCGGCGGCCGGCGTCGATCCAGAACGACGTGCCGTGGCTGTATTGCTCCCAGATCCGCTCGAACTCGCGCGCCCAGTTGGTCGCGGTCTTGTGGTCAAGGCCAAGAAAGCGGAAATCCGGACGCAATACCAGCCGGAGCTTGGCGCCGACGACGGCGATGCGGCTGATCCGGATCGCATGCTGCGCATACGGGTTGTTGCGCTCGAGGTCACGGGCTCGCGCACGGATGGTCGGCGCATCGCGCAGGATCTCGCCGTCGATCGAGCGCAACGTCGGCCGCCAGAATGCGATGTTCGACGTGCGCTGCTCGGCGGCGGCGTATGACGTGCGCAGGGCGCTCATAGCACCCGCATCCTGATCATGCCGCGATTGCCGGCGACTTGGCCCAGCTCGTTCAGCAGCGGCAGCCCGGTTTCGTCGCCGAGCGCCTTGGTCCACAGCGCCCGGTAGAGCGCGATCATGTCCTTGAGGCTGGTGTCGGCGTACGACACGTTGCGGTCCTTGTGCCCCGCCGACTGGACATGGCGGCCCGCACCCCGCGCCAGGATCGCGTTGTAGAGGTCGGTCAGCTGTTGTGCAGACGTCGAAAGCGGCATCTATCGTTGTCTCATTGCCAGGCGTTGCATGAAGCTGTTCTTCGCCATCAGGCGGCTGCCCCCGGTGGGGACGGCCGGTTGACGCATTGGTGGCATCGGCGGCGGCGCGGACGGCAGCCTCAGCGGCACCACAGGTGCAGCCTCCGGTGCTTCCGCGGCGTCATCCTCTGGTGTCGCCTGCGGCGCCCCGGTGACAGCCGCGGCGCGCAGCGTGTCGAGCCGGATCGGCACCGCATAGCGGGCCGCCAGCGCGTAGACGAATGTGTCGAGCGCCTCGTTGCGGGCGCCCTGCTTGATGGGCTCCCACCCCCGCACCGCGCGGCCTCTGACGAACCGCGTCACCATCTGTTCCGAGGTGAGCTGCTCGAAATACTCAGGCCCGAACGCGTCGTCCTCGGCCGAGGCTAGGGGAAAATGGATGTAGCCCGGGTTGTGGTCGAGCCGCGAGCGGCGGATTTTCAGCCGGTTATGGATCGTGTCCTTGGCGAGATCGACGCCCAGGATGTGGACGCGCTCCTTATGCTTCGTCAGCGAGGCGCGCGCCGGAAAGATCGGCCGGATGCCGGTGGCGCCCTTGATGGCCAGGATGCGGCGATGGACGCGGCGCTTGCAGAACTGGTGCACCTGGTTGCCGTGATGGCCGCCGGTGTCGATGCAGGTCGCCTGCACCCGCACGACGCGGCCGCCGAGCGTTTGCAGCGGTTCGCGCAGCAATTCGTCCAGCTCGTGCCAGATCTGCGGTTGTGCCGGATCACCCGACAGCACCACGTAACGTGCGGCCCAGCATTCCTCGGCGTAGCCCCAGCCGACGATTTGCACCTCGAGCCGATCCTGCTGCACGTCGATGCCGGCGGTGCAGAACAGCACGCCGTCCGGCAGATCATCGGCGCCGTAGGGCTCGCCGCGCTCGGTCAGAGCCTTGGCGTCCAGGCTCTCGCCAACCTCCTCCCAGCATTCCGCCAGAACCGTATTGGTCCACGTGATCTGCTTCGAGCGGTCCGGCGACGTGCCCGGCAGCTTGCCATAGGCGGCGAGAAACTCCGTCACCATCGTCGACAATTTCACCACCGGCGAATAGAACCGCGGCAGAAAGAAGCCCGCTATGCCGCGGAACGGCGCGGTGGCGATCCACTTCGGGTCCTGCACGGCGGTCCAGCGATCGGCATCGTCCCACAGCACGCCACAGTGCTCGCACTGGTAGGCGGCCGTCTCCGGCTTGTGCTCGACCGTTTCGCCCTTGGCGTTCTTGATCTTGTCCCAGGTCACCTGCTCCCAGCGGAGCGTCTGGCGCTCGCCGCAGTGGGGGCAGGACACGTAGCACATGCGCTTGTCTGACGCCTCGTAATCGCGGTCGATCTTCGAGCGGCCCTTGATAGTCGGGCTCGAACCTTTCACGGTCTTGGCGTTCCAGAACCAGGCCTGGCGGTTGGCCGCCAGTGCCGACGGGTCGCCTTCGGCGCCAGCCGACTGGGCGAAACGGTCGTTTTCGTCCTCGATCACAACCCGGATGGGCCGGCTCGATAGATCGGATGGCGCGTGGCTGCCCACCAGCGACAGGCGGCCGCCGGGGAATTGCTTCGTCGCAATCGTATTCGAACTGTCGCGGCTGCGCGGCGCCTTGACCTTGCCGGCGAGCTGCGCCGTGTCGCGCAGCATCGGCGTCAGCCGGTTCTTAGAGATTTCATCGACCGCCTTCTGGTCGGGCAGCAGCCACAGGATCGGGCCGGGCTCGACGTCGATACAGTAGCCGATGATGTTGAGCAGGCTCTCCGTGTAGGCGAGCTGCGTGCCCTTCTTGACGACGATTTCACGCGCCAACGGATCGTTGAACGCATCCATGATCCCGCGCATGTAGGCCACGCGACTGGTGCGCCAGCGGCCGGGCTCGGAGGACGATTCCGGCGACAGGATGCGGTGCTGGTCGGCCCATTGGCTGACAGTCAATTCAGGTGGTGGCGCACAAAGCGTGAACGCCTCCGCAATGATCCGGGCTAGGCTCTCGTGGCATCCCGTCAGGTCCAGCTCAAGCGGCTTTGGCGCCGATGATCTGGACTTGCGAGAGCGCGTCGAGCGCCTCGTCGATCGCGACACGGATGACCCTCTCGGCGGCGACGATATCCTTGGCGCCAATCTGCGGCGCGACCTTCGTTGGCACCGCCCGCACCTTGGTCTTCATGATCATGACGGCGGCATTGATCGCATCCGAGATCTGATCGGCTGGGATCAGTTCCCGGCGCATCTCGGCGACGTCGATCTCGGCTTTGTCGGCAAGTGCGGCGGCCCGTCTGGCGTCCGACAGTGCTTTGGCCTCTTGTGACTCGGCGCCCGCACGGCCTGCTGCGGTCTCCCGCAGATTGCGGATGTATTGCAGCCGCACGTCGTCGAGGCTGTACGATCCGCGGTCGGCGGCGTCGATCACACCCTCGTCGATCAACTCGCGAAATCGGCGCTCCGACATATCGAGATGCCGGGCACATTCGGCCTGTGTTGCCATCTGCGGACCTCCTGGCGGAATCCCCCTCGAATTTTTCCACTCTCTACCCCTCCCCCGCGGGCGGGCGTGACCCGCGATGGGGGGCGGGGGTGGGGAAGGACCCGTAAATAGGGGGGGGGCTAGCGGCCGAAGGCCGTGGCGATGGCTGATTGTATGTGGCCTGGGAAGTAACGGTCGAGACCACGGCGGGAGGCGGTACGGAAGTCTTCGTAGAAGGGGAAGCGCTTCTTGAGGCGTGCACTGTTGCGGAAGGAGTAGACGAGGTTGAGGCGTCCGCCCTCACCCACAAATATCCCCTTCGACGTGATGCGCAGCGCCCGCTTCGGCGTACTCTTGATGACCTTGCTGGCCCACGGCTTCTTGCCGCGCGCGCCGAGCGCCACCTTCGAGCGAACTGGGATATCGAGCACCTTGCGTGTTGGCATCTTGGTGCCGCCCACCGCATGCTTCTGCAAATCCGCCTTACCCAGAGCATCGAACACGCCAGCTGACAGCTTGGCCTTGGTCGAGGTCTCGACCCGCATGGCCTTGCGCGGCAGACCCGTATTGCGCACGGTGAAGGCTGCGGTCCACGTCGGCCCGATGATCTGCGGCCGCACGTCCTTGAACATGGTGTCGTTGAGCGACCGCGAGATGGCGTATGGCAGCTGATCATCCGCGAAGATGCCCATCTGCCGCGCCTTGGTGCGGAAGTGGCTGAAGTCTAGCGTCAGGTCCATCGACTGCTCTCTGATTGTCATCGGCGGCGCATGTCTTCGCGGCGTCAGGGCGGGGCGGAGATAGCTGGTAGCAGCGGTCTGATGGCCCTGCCGGATCAATGCGCCAACCGGCAACGAAAAACCCGCCGCGAAGGTGATTCGGGCGGGTCTCACACATCTTGCGACGTTGCACTACGGGATGCTGTTATTCGCCGTTTCTGTCCAGACAAAATCTGAACGAATTTTCAACATGATCGACACTGAATCATTTTCGCCACAGTTTTGCCATCCGTCCTCCGATCAAAGCGCCCGCAGGATCAGATAGGCGGCGAGGCCGACGGCCGGCCCGAACAGCAGCCCGACGACAAAGGTCCGCACCACGCTGCGGTGGTTGGCAGCCATCGCCGCATCACAATCGCGCTCGATGTTTGACAGCGAGTCAGGCGCGACGCTGTTGTCGTCATTGTCGACGGTGGGCTCGACCGCGGGCTCGATCTTGGTCATGCGCTTTACTCCTTTGGGGGTTGATTCAGATCTTTGAGGACATCGACCAGCTCGGGTCGCACCAGCAGCAGCCGCACCAGAGTGGCAACGGCAGGTGGCACCCGCACAGTCGCCCAACGCTGTCCCGATCGCGCACCGGCTCCGAGCAGCACAGCAAACTCCTCTTGCGTGGTGCCGAACAGCTTCAATGCCTCGCGATAGTCATCAACGCTCATTCTCATACGCCACTTTTACAGCAAAACCCGCTGTTTGTCGAACAAATTACGCCATAGCGGCGTATTATTGATAGAGAGCAGCGCGCGTTGCTGGATCAGCCATCCAGCGGCGCCGGCATTCCCATAGTTGTATCTGCGCCGACCGCATCGCCAAGCCACTTTTTTATTGCGCCTCCCGTCGCTGGCGGCCGGCTGCGCGAAGCGCTGTGGGAAGCGACGACCAAAACGAAGGCCCGATCAATCACCATCACTGTCCCACTGTCCGCCGCTATCGACGATGTCGCCAGTTGGCTCACGAATCAGCCCCGCTTCGTAGTCCCGCTCGCGTGAAGCCCAGCGGGCAGCCCGATTCTGTGCGGCAGGATCGTTCGGGTGATAATCGCGCTCGTGACGGTGAATGCCCTTGTGTGGATTACGCCAGGGACTGCGCGGCGGCGGTTTGAGAATGAACCCCCGCCGCACCAGATCCGACCGGATCAGCGCCTGCGATGGTCGGGCTGGTACAATGGTCATCGGCGACCCTACCGTGCACTGATGGCGGCGATGATGCAGCGCCAGCCGACCAGCAGCAGGGTTACCCTGCTCATGCCCCAGCGGGCGGCAACGCCCGGCTTGTGGTCCTTGATCAACAGCGTGCCGCCTTCGTACACCACCAGCGGCCCAGCGCGATGCCAGAAAATGATCATCGGCGCGGCCCCTTGAGATAGATCCTCAGTTGCGCGGCGCTGAGCCAGAACCGCATGGTCTCAGGCTCCTGGCCCGCCTCCGGCGTGAATGGGATCGTGCCGGTCCACAGCTGTTCCTGGTCGTCCCAGGTCAGATGCTGCGAGAAGTTATTGATCGTCTGCACCTTGGCCATGGCGGCGCTCCTTGTCAGTTGATGCGGTCCGGCGCCGTGCCCTCCTCGAGCACCTCGCCGGTCTGTGGGTCGTAGGCCGCGAACACGTCGCCGGCCCAGTCGAGGGCGAGGCGCGTGCACGGTGGCAGCGGCTCGTCATCGGGGATGGCCAGCGCGAAGATGCTGGCCGGTGGCGCGTCGGCGCTATAGCCCGGGCTTTTGTCGCTCGCGCCGATCGGCGATCGCTTGTCGGTCATTTCGCCACCGGCGGTTTGTTGGTGTAGCCCCACATGGCAGCGGCACCCGTGAACGCGGCACTCGCCGCCGTCAGCGCCTCGAACAGCCCGCCCTTGACCAGGGCCGCCAGCACGCCGCACAGGCCACCCAGCGCCACCAGCACCCAGCCCGTTGCCTCCCGTGCGCTCATCATCGGGTCGACCTCATGTCCTTCTCGATGCGATGGATCAGACTGCCGCCGTTGGCCGCACGCGGCGCATTGGCGGCAGGCACCGTGCCAGCTGTCTCCCGCATGGCGACCGGTGGGATATCGATGTCGACCTGCAATAGCCCGTTGTCTGCTGCGTCCTCGTCCCACTCACACAACAGCCCCTTGAGATCGACGGTGCGCAGCGACGGCAGCACGCCCAGGCGCAGGGTTGCCGCGCCCCTCAGCGTGCCCAGAACAAACTGGCCCTTGCCGCCAAACTGCACGCGGATGCAGGCCGGATGCCGCTCCAGATCAAGCAGAACGGCGCATTTCATGCCGCCCTTAAATTTGTGCTTGACCACCAGGTCAGGCGAGAAGATCAGAGTATGACCGCCACGCTTCATGGCGGTGAGCTTGATGTACTCGCGGGCGTTGATCTTGGGCGGGATGAGCTCTTTGAATGCCATGTCACGCGGTCTCCGTTTTGCGAGGTTTGATTGCCACAGACGACGTCTGTCCCCAGGGCACGTGCAGTGCGGTGGCGACGAGCGCCTCGGGCAGGTTGAGGTGGCGCGCGATCGACGTCACCGACCAGCCGCGCGCCCGCCATGCCTTGATCGCCACGTCGGCGGTGCCGCCGATACGGTCGATGGCGGCGCGGGTGTGACCGGCGCGGCGCTTGGCGGATACCCGCTTGCAGGCGGCGGCGGTGATGCGGGGATGATCAGACATCGAGAAGAAGCTCCTTTGTTGCGCCTTCCGACTGCCGTTCCGGCAGCCGGCCGGAAGGCGCGGTGTCTGGCGCGGGCGGCCGGCTCCCGGAACGGGAGTCGCCCGCGCCCACCAAAGAGCCAGGCGCGTCGAACTTACCCGCCTGATCCCCCCACGAGTCCCAGCCTTTGCGGCGCTGACGGCTAAACAGGTCGGCGCGACGCGCACCGGGCATCAGCTGCTCGGCCGCCGTATAGGCGCTGTCGGGCTTGCGGCTGTGCTCGCGGGCGAGGCCCATGACGACGCTGCGGACGCCGTGCGTCACCTGCGGGCTGCCAACGCCGGCCAGGATGATCGGCTCATGCGCGCCGCGGAAGTAGTAGCCGATGCCGAACGAAAGTTTGTCATTGACCGTGGTTTTGACCCACACGCCCTCGCTCTTGTAGGCAAAGCCCCAGGCGTCGAGCACCTCGAGCTGCTGCGGCAGCATCGGCGCCGTGGCCCACAGCCACAGCAGGCAGTCGGGCTTGGCCAGCAGCCGCACCGGCAGCGCCTTGATCTCGTCAAGCTCCATCGTGCGATAGTGCGCCTGGGCGCTTTTCCCTTCACCCTCATCCGAGCGAAATTCGAACCGCCACGGCGGGTCGATCATGATCAGATCATAGGCGTGCGGCTCGAGGTCGCCCCAGGGCCAGCCCGGCATGGCGGTGGCCGGGAACAGAAACGGGGTCTCCTGCCGCGTGCACGATGGCATCATCACGAGATCCCCCGCTGTTGCTGACGCCAGACGGCGAGTTGCCGCCGCCGTTCAGCCCGATTGCCGCCGAACCGGGGCCGCTTCGCGACCGCCACCAATTCCCGCCCTTGCCGCTGCATCGCCTGCAGTTTCGCCACTGCCTCGCGGTACTGTGCTAGACTGAGCTTTTGCAGCCCTTCAGGGGGCATCTCATCGGCACTCATTGGCTCAGCCTCGCCACCGCCTGGTGCACGCACGCGCGCGGGTCGTCGTGCTCGGTCATCACGATCGGCACGTCGTCGCCGATGCCGGCGCGCGTCTCGAACACCGCGAAGCCGTACAGCGGCTCGCCCGGCCGCGAGCGGCCACGCCCGAACAGCCACGCCTTGCCGGGCAGCAGCCGGTCGGCCTCGGCGAGCGCCAGCGCCATGTCGGCGACGGCGGTCGAGTTGCGCAGAACGACGAGATCCCCGACGCAGGTGGAACTGAGTATCTGCTGGCGCGCAATATCGATGCGGCGGCGGAACGCCTGCGCGCCCTTGAGTGCGGCCATTTCTCCGATCAGTGCGCGGGCGTCGACCAGCACCTCGCGCCAGCCGGCGATGCTTTGGCGCTGCCGGTCGATGGCGGCGACCGCCGCCGAGCCGTTGTCGCTGCAATGCGTCATGGCTGTTGCTCCTGCTGCCGGCCGACGGTGCGCCGTTCGAGCAGGCCCTGGTCGGCCAGGCGGTCCTCGGCGCGGTTGACGGCGCCGACCTTGACGCCGAACTTGGCGGCAATGACGCGCGGCCGCAGCCCCAGCCGGCTCAGCGGCAGCACCTGGGCATCGAACGCCGCCCGTTCGGCCTCGCGCGCCTTGCGGGCCTGCGCCGCGACGAGTTGCTGCACTTGCCTTTTTGTCGTCATGCCACGGCCCCCGCCGGTTGTTTGCTGCTCACGTTTTCCGCCGGCACCGTCAGTGCGATGCGGTACATCACGTCGATGGCGCGGGCGTAGGCGGCGCGGCAGGTCTCCTTGTTGCCGAGCCGCAGCCGTTCGGCGCAGCCGCGCCACGAGAACACCGGGTTTGCCGCCCGCAGCGCGACGAGCTCGCGCACCTCGGGATCGAGGTGGCGCCACCAGTCGAGCGCGTAGTCCCAGTCGGTGTTGTCGCGCCGCGTCGGCGTCCAGGCGACGCGGACGTCGCCGATGTGGCCGTCCGACCGCTCGACATCCTCGATGCGGCGCATCAGATAGTACCACTCGGCCGGCCAGTCGGCGGCGATCGAGCGGGCGGCATGGCCGACGCGGGCCATGATGTTCATTTTGCGCAGGCCGCGCAGCACCCGCGCCTCGCACTCCTCGATCGAGACCGGTGGCACGCGACAGCCCAGCCGCACGTCCGGATAGGGCCAGCCGTCCGTCTCCGGGTGCGGCGGCGGCTCTGGCGGCTCGATGACGACCGGCGCGGCCAGCGGCCCCGCCACCGGCGAGGGCAGCGGATGCGGCCAGTCGATGCCGGCGAGCGGGCGCCAGCACACCGGATAGCGGCCGTCGAGCGAGGGACCGAGCCCCGGGTGGCGCCATGGCACCAGCGGCGCCCAATCGCCCGACGCCAGCAGATCCCACCACATCAAACGATTGTGCGAGGGGTGCTGGGCGAGCTTGACTGTGATCAGCGCCGCGCCCAGCGCCTCGACCGCCACATTGACGCGCTGGAACTGCGCCACCGGATACCACGGGCGGCCGTCATCGGGCGCGGTCCAGCCTGTGATTTTCATGTTCCATTGCTCCTTCCGACCGGCAGTTCGTTGCCGCTTCCGACTCCCGTTCCGGGAGCCGGCCGGAAGCGGGAAGGGGCGCTCTGCGGGTTGGGACGGAGCGCTGCCGCAAGCCGGCCGATCGCGCCGCGCTGCTGCACCAGCTGGCGCAGGTTGATGACCGCATGCAGCGCCTGGGCGTAGGCGCCTTGCAGATCGTGATGCCACCACACCGGCATGGCGCCGTGGCTCTCCTCGAGCGCCTGGCGCAGGTAGACAACGAGGTCGAGCGCCTCCTCGTAGGCATCGACCAGCGCATCGCGGCCATTGTGGGTCTGCAGTGGCGTGCCGTAGCGGGCGCGACCCAGCGCATCGCGTGCGGCCATGTCGGCGGCAACACCGCCGTGGTCGCCGGCCAGATCCGCGATCACCAGGTCCCACACCGGCGTGCCGTTGTTGGGGATGGGCGGCGGCTGTGGTTTACTGTTTGCCGCTTCCGGCTCCCGTTCCGGGAGCCGGCCGGAAGCGGCGGGCACGTTCGAACGCGAGCCGCTCATTGCATCGCCTCGTTGACGGCCCGTTCCTGGGCGTCGGCGACCGTGGTCGGCAGCCCCGACGAGGTGCGATAGGTGTTGACCTCGAGTTCGAACATCAGCTGATCGACCTGGTACTTCGCCCCCTTGCGCCGCTCTTTCACGACCTGGGACACGCACTTGAGGTTGAAGCCCTCGTCCTTGGCGGTCGCCTTCAGCTCTTTCAGCGCGGCCTGGGATTTGCCGATCTCGTCGAGCAGGCCGGACCACCTGGTCACCAGTTCGTCGGTGGCGGCGTCGATATTGGACATGGGGGTAACCCTTTCGCTGCGTGGTCAGGAGGTCATGAGGGCGAGGACACGGGACCGCAGGCGCGCGATCACGGCGTGGGCAGCACCCGGCAGCCGCAGCTCGGATGCCTCGCGCAGGCCGGTCAGCAGGATCGATAGTTCGAGCTTGGTCACGCCTTCCGCGCCTTCCGGCCGGCTCCCGGAACGGGAGTCGGAAGGCGCGAAAGATGCAGGCGCGGGCGGGGGAGGTGGGGGGAACAAGCGGTTCAGCCGGGCGCGAATCTGGCTTTCCATGCCGAGCGCGCTCATCGTCCGCAGCAGCGTCTCGAGCGCATCGAGCAGCCCGTTGGCCGGGTCGTCGGTCTCGACCGGCAGGAACCCCGTCGCTGGCGGCCGGTGGCCCGCTGCTTGGTGTCCCGTCGCATCCGACACGCGTTCTTCGATGGTCGCTGGCGACTCTCGAAGAACGCGTGTCGGATGCGACCTCGAGATTTCCGTTCATGGCGATTGCTCCAGGCGCGGTTGCAGCAGGATGACGCCGGCGTTCGGCCAGCGGCCCGTCGCCAGCAGCCGCCCGGTGGCCTCGACGGCGGCCGCCTGCTGCGCGCCGGCCGTCGCGTGGATGTGGCCGATCCAGGCGCACCACGCGGCACCATCGGCCGCGGTCAATTCGATGGCCGGTGCCGTTGGCTTGGCCCGGTTGAGCGTGCCGGTCGCCACCGCCGACCGCTGCTTGGCCTGCGCCACCAGGTCAGCGACGGCCGGCCAGTCGCGTATGCGGGTCTCGATCACCCAGCCGGCGACGTCGGCGAGCACGGCGGGCCGGTGCACGCCGAGCCGGGTGAGCTGGCGGATGTAGCTCGCCGGGTCCTGCCCCAGCGGCGGCCCGAACAGCGCCAGGGCCGGGGCGAGTGCTGCGATCACGTGGCCGTTGGTGGGGCTGGCCTGCAGGTGGCGGATGGCGTCGATGGCATCGCCGGTCCAGCCCTTGTGAAGCCTTCCGAACAAATCCCCTCCCCCCCCGCTTGGCTCGACCACAGCTGCGGGCACGGCTGCGGGGGTTTGGGGGGGAGGTTCTTTAGGTTCTAAAGGTTCTCTTAGGTTAGGGCCGCAATTTGCGGCATGGTTTGCGGCATGGTTTGCGGTATGGTTTGCGGTATGGTTTGCGGCATGGCTTTCAGGGTCCACACCGCAATTTGCGGTGTGGCTGTCCGCCGCCTCGTCGTCGGCCTCAGGCTCAGCGGTTTTTGCATGGCTCGGCGGTTTGACGTCAGCCACACCGCAATTTGCGGCATGGCGCTTTTGCTGGCCGTCCGGCGCCGTGGTGACGACGTCGAACAGCAGCCGGTAGCGGTCATAGAGGCGCTGGCCGTTGCTGTCGGTCGCCTTCTCGATTCTGATGTAGCCGCCCGCCGCCAGCCGCTTCAGCGCGCGCTGTACGGTGTCGACCGAGCAGATCGCGAAATCGGCGATGGTATCCTGGCCCGGCCAGCAGATGCCGCCGTCGGCCTTGGCCGCATAATTGGCGAGCGCCAGGAGCACCAGCTTGTCGGTCGCATTGGACGGACGCTGGTCCACAGCCCACACCATGGCAACGTGGCTCATGGGGTTGCATCCCGTGTCAGCGGTTCGAATTGTCGTGCCATTGCCCCATCCCCGCCTGGCCTACGCCAGGCACACTTCCACAACCGCCGCCAACGCCTGATGGCAGCGGCCATTCAGCCTCGAAACCCATGATCACGCCGCCGGATGCCCGTGTGGGCACGCACCGGCCGGCACGCCCTCACCCCAGACGCAACACCGCCAACAGCATCAGGCACGCCCCCATGCTGGCGCCCATGCCCAGCGTCAGCACGAAAAACCCGAACCGCATTACGCAGCCCTCCGCACATCACCCAGCGCGCGATAGACCCGCTGGCCCGGCACTGCCGCCACCTGCCCCGCCGCGGACCCCGCTGTGCCCTCTGGCGCGGCCTGTGGCTGTCCGGCTGTCACCCTGCCTGCCCGGTGTCCGGCCGGAGCCGGAGAGGGCGTCGACGGGTTTTGACCGGCACAGGCCGGGCTCTGCGCCGGGATGCAGAACAGCGTGGCCCGGTCGCAACCGAGCTTGAGGCGCTTGAGCCGGGCCTTGACCTCGGCGAATTCGGGGCCGTTGAGGCGAGTGCGTTTGTGGATCACGCCGCCGACGGCGCGCACCGCCTCGCGCACCAGCTCGACCGGGATCGGGTGCCAGCCGTTGGCCTTGCGGCACTCCTCCCAGCAGGCATCGAATTCGGCGACGGTAAGCCAGCCGTCGAGCCCCTCCTCCTGGATCCACACCACCAGCGCCTCGGCGGCGCCGCGCGGGTAGACGGTGCGCAGGTGCGGTCGCTGCCGGTTCTCGCGGATCGCGGCCAGCAGCGCCTGCGCCGGCGTCGGCGCGTCCGGCACGCCCAGCGCGGCGGCGGCGACGGGCGGTGGCGGGGTATCCCGCCCTTTCTTCCAGTAGCTCAACATGGGTGACCCCGTGACCTTGAGGGGCAGGCCGCACCGGTTCGACGGCGCGGCCTGCGAGGAACAGCACTTGAGAGAGACGCTGACACAACGGGGACGCTACAGAGACGCTACTGGCGCCAGCCGGACGCGGGGCGGAACCGCTTGCCGAGGCCGTCGCCCTTCCGCCCTGGCCCACGCGCATGCCGGGGCGGAATGGAATGACGCAACCACCCGGGCGGCCTGTGGATAGCGGTGACAACTGACACGTCACCGGGGCGGACCCGACACAGGTTGGCTACAAAGGGGACGCTACGAACTCCGGCCGTTGACGCGGGTCCGGACGATGACCTGTGCCCGGTACGCTGGCGGCGCACATACGCAACGCACAATTGCAACGCATCGAGCCCTTACGCCGCCGTCCGCGTTGAGCGCGGCGCAATGGCAGCGGGGGGATGGGGGTCGGGGGTTGATTGCTCGTCACCCATAAAATCATCAGCGGTCACCTGCCCGTCCGTGACCTGCTTGATCTTCTTCAGCACGTCCCAGCCAGGACGGTGTTCGATGCCCGTCGAGCTATCCGGGTCAACCCAGCGACTGACGGACGATTTGTGCACGCCGATCAGCGTTGCAAAATCTGCAGCAGTCATCCGGTTTTGCTCTAGATAGTCTGCCAGCTTCATAGATCGCGTCCCGATAACCTGTGAATCATAGTTGCAAAAATTGCACCCTACGTCAACAACAGTTGCAGTTTATGCGCCTGCATGGTTGATTGCAGTCCGCTAACAAGGGGTATGAGCCCCCATCGAATCAAGGAATTGCGGGAAACGCGCCGGATGACCCAGGCACAACTCGCCGAGGGTATCGGACGGTCGAAATCGGTCATCTCGCGAATCGAAAGCGGGGAAACGCAGTTGGATCTCGAAGCTGCGAGGCGAATCGCGCAGGTGTTGGATGTCAGCATTGCGGCTGTGTTGAACATCGAGACCAACGAGCCGGGCCGCGCTACCGGGTTATCGGAGGACCTGGCCGCCTATGTGGCGGCGCCAGGTGACCCATGGGCGCTGCTCCAGAGCGGATCGCGCTACCTGTTCGCGGTGGAAACCAACGTACTCGATCGGATTGGCATAGCCAAAGGTGACGTTTGCGTGATTGACGACAGTCAGGCGGCGTGCGCCGCCGTGCAGCCGTTGCAGGCGGTCCGTGTGCGCGTGCATCCGCCTGAGAATTTCATGACACCGCAAAGCCTGCTGAGACAGTTCGTGCCGCCGCGACTGCTGATCACGAACAGCGCGGCCGGCAATCAGCGTTCGCTCGACATGGACAGTGACGACGCGCATATCGTCGGCGTCGTCGTCGAGGTGCTGCGCCGGTTCGCGACATCGCGGGCTTAGTTTTTACGGGCAGGTTCTAGCCGGCAACCGTTGATCAGCTTCTGCAATTGCGAGCGCAGGTTCGCCGTTGGCACGGTGACCCGGTACGCCAGTGTGCCGTTTATTTCTGCTGCCATCCCGATGCGCACGCGCGCCGCAGCGGCCGTGAGCACTACTGCAGCTATCGCGGCATTGTCCGCCTCGAACCGCAGAAAGACGCCGTCTGGCGTGAGGCTGGGCATTGCCGCGAACGAAATTACGTCGGCGTTATCGATTGCCACGAGCAGCTTCATCGGTACGCGCACGAGCGTTCGCATTTCGTCGCGAGAAAGCCGCTCTGTCGTTACCAAAAGGGCTGTTATCGCTTTTGAACTGTCACAGCGAAATCCGATCATGCCGTGATCGTGCTCTGCCACGACAATGTGGATGGTCGTCTTTGTAAACGGGTCGTCCTCGGACACGTGTTGCCACTGTGCCGATGCCGGCGATGGCAGCAGTGCGCCGCACATAGCGGCGAACGCCACCGACGCCCAAGTCCCCCACCGCATATCACCCCCCTCGAATGCTGCTCGGCCGCCCGCAAAGTTCAAGTCTGGCACCCCTTCAGATCGCTGTCAGTCGCATTATTTGCAACTTCACTTGCATTGAGATGCAAATTCTGCAACTATCTTAACCACTCACTGCCACTCAGGGGATGGGGACCTCACAATGCCAGCCGTTTTCACAGCACGTCAACGTCGCCGGAGGGTCGCGCCATGACCTTCTCACCGCTTCCAGCCGATCCCGGCAGCCTGCTCCGCCATCTCGGCAACGAGGGCCTGCTGTCCCACATCCGCGCAGCGCTCGATCTGTTGCATGAGCGCGGCGTCAAGGTGCCGCCCGTACTGTTCGACGAGCTCGTCGAGGCGCAGCTCGAAAGCATGGATTGCCGCGATCTCGACCGGGTCCTGCAAAACATGATCGCCGCGCCTTCCGGCTAGGCGTTTCAACCAACACCCTCCGGCCGGGTATCACCCCCGCCCGCTCCGGCCGGCTCTCGGGACACGAGAGTCGGAGCGGGCCAACAAGCCAACAGAAA
>JANNSA010000616.1:0-1905 GCA_031402115.1 Hyphomicrobiaceae bacterium
GCCCGGAGCGGCCGGGCCGCCAGGAACCAACGGCCAAGATGGGGCTGAGGGGCAGGAGGGTCAGGCTGGCCCGCCAGGTCCGCAGGGTGCGACCGGCATCCCGCACAAGATCCAGGACGAGGGTGTCGACCTGTTCAACAGGGCCATCATCAACTTTGTCGGCGCGGGCGTCACGGTCACGGACGACGGTTCCACCACCACCATCGTGACGATCCCGAGCGGCGGCAGCGCAGCTCCGCCAGCTTTTGTGAACCAAAACCTTGGCTCTCAAGCGGCGCAGTCTGGCTCGTTCACGTTCACGATCGCGAGCAGTGCTGTGGGCTCGCTGATCGAGATGTTCGAAACGGCCGAGACGTTGGCCAGCGGTGAGACAGCCGATCGCCTCGAATGCGACTCGATCCGCGCGACAGGGATAGCCACGGCCGCAACAACAGGAACCGCATACTGGAACGCGATGCCTGGGTATGCTGCCGGGACCAAGCGATTCGCCTACCGCGTCACAGCGATCTGAACCATGACCTTCCTACAAGACGGCGTAACCACAAGCACGCTTCAGGGCGTCAACGTGACGCACAAGGCCGCGCGTGTTTCGCCCTACCCGAACGAAGCACTCGGCCACTACCTGATGGTTGCCACGTCGGGGCTGCTGACGACGATTGCTGCTGGTACGGCCACGGCCGGCCACATCTTCGTGGTGCGCGCCCCTGCGACCAACGTAATGGTCATCACCAGACTCGCTGTGAAGTGGCGAACAGTGGTCGGCTTCAGCGCGGCTCAGGAAGTGTTTTTGAAGGTGTTTCGGTTGACTGGTTTCAGCGCCAACTACTCAGGCGGCACCGACATCGTGCTGACGACCCCGCAGTTCAAGAAGCGCGCGAGTTACCCCAGTACGACAATTCAGCAGGCTCGCATTGGTAGCACTGGCGCTCTGACGGCCGGCACGCAAACGCTCGACACGAACGAGTTCGCCTCAGACTCGTGCTGGGACCTGGCGGCCGGTGCCACGGTACCGAAGAAGGAGCTGAACATGCAATGCGGCACCATCCATCCGGGAAACCACCCTCTCGTGCTGACCGGCAACGAGGGGTTCATCGTGCGCAACGAGATCCTGATGGGTGCGGCAGGCACTGGCCGCCTCATCGTCGAGATGGATTGGTTCGAGACCGCCACCTACTGAGATACCAGACTGGAGTTTGACCTATGGCACAGAACAAGATCATGAAGTTTGGGCCGATTGCCCTGAGCGCGACGCTCACCACGAACATCCTCAACGGGGGTGCCGCGGGGGCAGGGGCCGTCAATATCACGATGACGGCTCCCTACCTGCTGCTGAAGCGCATTCGCATCGTCAACAAGACGGCGGGGGCCGTGACGTTCTCGCTGTGGCTTGGTGCAACAGGCGCCAACGCGGCTGGCACCGAGTTCATCGGCACTGCACTCAGCGTGGCGGCCAACTCTGCCTACGACTGGACATCCGCCTCGGGCGTTCGCATGGAGTCGACTGACTTTCTGGTCGGTGGCGCGAGCGCGGGCACATCCCTCACCATCCAGGGCGAGCTTGAAATCGGGATAGCGGGGTAAGGCAGGGCCATGGGATTCATCCAGACAACGTTTGGCGGCGGTCCGGGTAATTCGGCGCGGGCCAGGCGGCAGCAAGAGGAGCAGGAGCGGCAGGCGCAAGAAAACGCCACGACCGATCCTTACGGCGAGAACGCGCTGCAGTGGGACGCGAACGGTTTTCCGATCGGCCAGATGCCGAAGGGCAAGTTTGCGCTCGACTACCAGTACGAGGCCAACCGAAGGGCCGAGGAGCGTCGCAGGACGCTGTGGGGCGATGCCCAGGGCTCGATGCAGCAAGGGCTCGACACTCTCCAGTCGTACCGGCCGGGTGGTATGGCGGCGCTT
>JANNSA010000617.1:0-1581 GCA_031402115.1 Hyphomicrobiaceae bacterium
TGACGGCGATGATTGCACCGGCGCTGCTTGGCGAGCGCCTAAGCCAGCGGCATTGGCTCGGCGTCGGGCTCGGCATGCTCGGCGTGTTCCTGGTGTTGGAGCCGAAGATCATGGCCGGTGGCGCCGACGTGCAATGGTACAATCTGCTCGCCAGCGTTGCCGGACTGGCCGGCAGCACCGCCGGCAATCTGTATCAAAAGCGCTTTGCCTCGGGCATCGATCTGCGCACTGGTGGCGTCTGGCAGTTCAGCGGTGCAGCAGCCGTCTGCACGCTCGGCATGCTGCTGCTTGAGCAAGGCCGCATTGACCCGCAGCCGCCGCTGATCATTGCCATGCTTGGCTCCATATTCGTCCTGTCGCTCGGCGCCGTCACGCTGCTGATGCTGATGATCCGGCACGGTGCCATGTCGCAGGTCTCGGCCTATTTCTTCCTGGTGCCGCCAGTGACCGCGCTGATGGCCTATGGCTTGTTCGATGAACTGCTGGTGCCGTTGCAACTGCTCGGCATGGCCCTTGCTTGCCTCGCCGTCGCACTGGTTACGACCGGACTGGCCGCTCCTGGCCCAGCCGCCGTGGCGAGAGAGTGACAGGTCGTGGTTAACCCGACTTGCCTCGTGCGCGGAATTGAGGCGAAACTTGGACGCGGGTGCAGAAAAGCCCTATTGGTGGGGATCGAGGCGCGAGTGCGGGGTTGCGCGGACCGATCAAGGAGATTGGCAGTCCATGCCCGCGTTCGTTTCGACGTCCCTCGCGGCCACCACAGGCCAGGCCGCCCGGCCCAACGCCATGTCGGCGCCGACGGGCGTGGCGTTCGACGCGCTGCTGGCAGAACTGATGGCTGCGCGCGGCGGCATTGAACAGCGACTGTTCGCCGAAGAATCCTATCGTGCGTTGACGCAGTTGAACGCCCGTGAGCTGGGCGGCACGCCGGTGCAGGCCATCGGCGCCGAGCAATTGCGCCGCCACTTGATCGAAGCGCTGACCAATCCCGGCGACTATGCGGCACTGCAGCGACTGGATGCGGCTATTGCCGCCTTGACGGGTGTGGCAGTCGGCCCTGCCGCCGAGGCAGAACAGATTGCGGCAGCCGAAGCATCACCGATCACCGCCGTGCGTCAGACCGTCAAGGCGTCAGCATCAGCGCCTATCATGCCATCTCTGCAACCCGCGAATGCTGGCCCGATCGCCGCATCGCCGATGCGCGAGCCCGCATCAGCGGCTGTCGCGCCCGTCGAGGCTGTGGCGCGAGCCTTCGCGCATGCCTTTAGAATGCCGGTGCCAGTCAGCCCTGGTATCGAGCCGGCGTCAAATCCTGCGACAGCAGCGTTGGCGACGACGGAAGCAGCGATCTTCGCCAGCGTCGCGCGGTTGCGCGGTGAGCCAGTGCTGTCGATGCCAGCTCCGGCTGTGGCAGCTCCGGCCGTGCCAATTCGTGTGGAACGATCGCCGCTGCCGGTCGATTGTTCCGATGGCGATTGTTTCGGTGGTGAGCGCCTGGATTGCAGGTGCGGCGTGGCGTATTTCAACGTCGGCAATGGCTGCCGCGCGCGGCAGTTCAGGCGGCGGTGGCATCGGCACCAT
>JANNSA010000618.1:0-5448 GCA_031402115.1 Hyphomicrobiaceae bacterium
GGCGACTCGGCGAACCCTGCGTGCGCGAGAGTCATACTTATTCTCGCGGGTGCCCTAAGAGCAAGCACTGCATACGTATCAACCACGATGAGCGTAACAAATGAAGTGGCATGTTCGCCACAGCCCGCTCAGTGGGGCCTGCTAACGCGGGCCCCCTGCCGCTCCGACCACCAATGCTGGCGTTTCGTAGACCGGCTCATAGACCCACAGCGTCGACGGCCGCTCGGCGTAGTTGGCGACCCACACCTGACGGCCGTCCGGAGTAACGGCGACAGAAATGGGGTGGTAGCCGGTCGCTACTTTCAGGACCTGCCGCATGCTGGCAGTTTCCAGGACGCTGAGCGTATTGTCTTGGTTGTTGCAGACGAACAGGTGCCGTCCGTCAGCCGAAAGTTCGATGGTGCGCGGCTGGTTACCGACGCGGGTGCGGGCAACCATCCGGTTCGTTGCTGTGTCGAACTTGACGACGGCATCGGCACTATTGAGGCTCACGTAAAGGTAGCGGCCCGCCCGGTCGATCACTACGTGGCGCGGCCCCGCGCCGACGCTGTAGCGGCCGACAGCTTTGTGTCCGGCGGCAACGTCGACCTTCAGCAGCACCGAACTGCCCATGATGGCGATGTAAGCGAAGCGGCCATCGGGCGTGAAAGCCATGCCGCGCGGAATCGACGGCACTTTGATATGGGCGGCGACTTCGAGGCGCGCGGCATTGATCACGGAGACCGTATAGCCCTGTTTCGCCGATGGCTCCCAATTGGCGACATAGACCCAGCGCCCGTCCGGTGACGCCGTCACGACCTTTGGCACTTTGCCGACCTTGATTGACCGGATGAGCCCGCCCGTGTCCGTGTCGATGACAAGCACCGTCTGCTTATCATACAGCGACACCCAGGCCTTCTTGCCATGCTCGGTAAATTCGGCTTCCACGGGCTCGCCATTCCATTGCATCGTGCGCTGGATGGCGCCCGTCGCCGCGTCAATCATCTGCGTCCGGTTGCCGTAGAGATTGTTGGTCCACACCCGCTTGCCGTCCGGCATCACTTCAATGGACTTCGGCCCATCCGCCACTTTGACAATGGCAACGCGCTTGAGGTTCAGCAGTTTTGGTCCGGGCGCCATCGCCGTGGACTGGCGCGTGCTGGCGGTGGTGTCGGGCGTCCGCTTGCGGGCTTTGGCGGCCGCAGCTTCGGCAAAACTGCTCGCTAGGATGAGGCACAGCAGCAAATCGAGCGGAAACCGCCATCCAGCGCGCACTGACACTACGTGCCTCTACTCAACAAGAGCCTCTATGCTCAAGTTTGAGCCAACGGACCGCCGGCGGCAATATCGTTGTGCAGAAAAGCAAACTGAAGATGCAACTGGGCAACAGCAAGGACTGCCCGGCGGCCGGTGTTCCTCTCTTCTTCACGGCCCTGGCCCGCTACAAAGAAAGGGGCCAGCAGCCAGCGCCAGCCCCTTCGCAGTTCCAGTCCTTAGCTGTCAGTGGTGCGCGCGCATCAGCCGCTGTTGGCCAGCGCCGCCAGCAGCATCAGCGCGACGATGTTGGTGATCTTGATCATCGGATTCATTGCCGGGCGCAGGCTGCTGGCGGCTCGCGGCTCGCGCCAACCGTCGCGCGGCTTCCAAGTCGCCCGCGCCAGCGGGTCCGGCTCAGCGCGCCTAGCCTACCAATCGCGAGCAGGCTCCAGTGCGTAGCGCACGGACCACTTCGCCGACACCAGTTTCAGGGCGCGGCTGACGCAATGCCTCGCACTCACCGCTCCGTCGCGGACGCGACCAGGTGGCAACGGCTATTGTTCCTTGAGCCTCACGACATCGCTCTCCAGCGCGTCCATCCGCTCCGTGAAGACGCCGACCGTGCCGCGCATCATCACCAGCATGGCCGCACTGTCGCGTCGCTGCTTCGTCGCGAGTTCTTCCAGGTGGGCGACGCGGCCGTCGAGACCGGCGACGCGATCATCGAGACGGCCGACGCGGTCCTTCACTTCAGCGACATCCGACTGGATCCGCTTCAGTATCTCCAGCACCGCACCTTGCACGCTGTCCGACATGGCGAGAACATAGCATAAACACACCGCAGGTCAATACCGCAGGTCAATGCGGAATTGCTCGTCGCCCCCGTCGCCATTTCGCACTCACACCAGCGCCTCCCGCACGACCTCTGGCAACTTGGCAATCACCCGCAGATACGCCCGCACCATCGCGTCCGGCTCCGTCCGCCCAGCCTCCCAATCGTGCACCTGCTCCAGGGGAATGCGGTAGCGCCTGGCAAACTCCTCCGGCGACAGCTTTAACGCACGGCGGAGGCTATGCGGTTGGTGGGCACGCGGCGGGCTTTTGCTGGCTGCTCCTCGGTCCAGGGCTGGGCGTCGGGGTTGGCCAGCGCGGCGGCGTGAACGTCTGCCTCGGTCCTTGCGCGGAATCGGGTCATGTCCCGGTCAAGGTCCGTTACGGCGGCCTTCGTGATAGAGGCGGCGTTCATGGCGCTCGACTCCTCGCGCTGCGATGATCCGGATACGATGTCCTCGGTAGGTGAATGTGACAGGGATGAGGCCGTCTATGGCCAATCCGATAGGGCTGTACCGGTCGTCATCGTATTCGCGGGCTGCCGGATCGTCAAAAGTGTGCCGCGCCGGTGCAAAACTGACGGAATGCCGCTCAAAGTTTTGCCGCCCCTTCTCGTCATCCGACTCGAACGCCTCGTCCCGCATGCCGCCGCCCCCGCATCCGACACCCGAAATGGTGGCAGAGCCGATTGGCAGCTCAAGTCCGGCTACCCAAGAAAGGGCCGGCGCTTGTGGCCGGCCCTGTCCTTCTCATCCCGCGTACCTGCTGCCGTCAGCCGCCGTTGGCGAGCACCGCCAGCAGCATCAGCGCGACAATGTTGGTGATCTTGATCATCGGGTTGACGGCCGGGCCAGCCGTATCCTTGTACGGGTCGCCGACAGTGTCGCCGGTGATGGCCGCCTTGTGGGCTTCGGAGCCCTTGCCGCCGAAATGGCCGTCCTCGATGTACTTCTTGGCGTTGTCCCAGGCGCCGCCGCCAGCGGTCATCGAAATGGCGACGAACAGGCCATTGACGATGACGCCGAGCAACATGGCGCCAAGTGCGGCGAAGCCGTTGGCAGCGCCAGCGATGTAGTAGACGACGCCGAAACAGACCAGCGGCGACAACACCGGCAGCAGCGACGGTACGATCATTTCACGGATCGCTGCCTTGGTCAGCATGTCGACGGCGCGGCCATAGTCCGGCTTCTCAGTGCCCTTCATGATGCCGGGTTTCTCGCGGAACTGGCGGCGTACTTCCTCAACAATGGCGGCCGCGGCACGGCCAACCGCCGTCATCGCCATGCCGCCGAACAAATACGGCAGCAGGCCGCCGAACAACAGGCCGACGACGACGTACGGATTGGCCAGCGAGAAGTCGACTGTCAAGCCGTGGAAGAAGGTGCCCGGCGCCGCCTTGGCGGCGAAGAACTTCAGATCTTCCGTATAGGCGGCGAACAGCACCAGCGCGCCGAGGCCGGCCGAGCCAATGGCATAGCCCTTGGTGACGGCCTTGGTAGTGTTGCCGACGGCGTCGAGCGCGTCGGTGGTCTTGCGGGTTTCCTTGGGCAGGCCGGCCATCTCGGCAATGCCACCGGCGTTGTCCGTCACCGGGCCAAACGCATCGAGCGCAACAACCATCCCGGCCAGCGCCAGCATTGTCGTGACGGCGATGGCGATACCGAACAGGCCCGCCAAGGCGTTGGTGACCAAAATGCCGGCGATGATCACTAGAGCCGGCAGCGCCGTGGCTTCCAGCGACATGGCGAGGCCCTGGATGACGTTGGTGCCGTGGCCGGTGCGCGATGCTTCGGCGATCGATTTTACGGGCCGGTAGCCGGTACCCGTATAGTATTCGGTGATGACGATGATCAGCGTCGTCACGCACAGGCCGGCCAGGCCGCACAGGAACAATTGCAAGCCGGTGAAGGACTTGCCCTGCACGGTCAGTACCGTATCGAGGCCAATGACGTAGTCGGTCAGCGGATACAGCGCAATCAGTGACAGCACGCCGGTGGCGATGAAGCCCTTATACAACGCGCCCATGATCGAGTTGTTGGCGCCCAGCCGAACGAAGAACGTGCCGAGGATGGAGGTGGCGACGCAGACCGCGCCGATCGCCAGCGGATACAGCATGATGTTCATGACATTGGGCTGACCGGCGAAGTAAATGGAAGCCAGCACCATGGTCGCGACCAGGGTCACGGCGTAGGTCTCGAACAAGTCAGCGGCCATGCCGGCGCAATCGCCGACATTATCACCAACGTTGTCGGCGATGGTCGCGGGATTGCGCGGATCGTCCTCCGGTATGCCGGCTTCGACCTTGCCGACCAGATCGCCGCCGACGTCAGCGCCCTTGGTGAAGATGCCGCCGCCCAGACGCGCAAAGATCGAGATCAGCGAGGCGCCGAAGCCAAGTGCGACGAGCGAGTCGATGACAACGCGTGAGGTTGGATCGAAGGCCAGCCCTTGCGTCAGGACGAAGAAGTAGATGGCGACGCCAAGCAGCGCCAAGCCCGCCACCAGCATGCCGGTGACGGCGCCTGACTTGAAGGCGATACCGAGACCACCGGCTAAGCTGACGCTGGAAGCCTGTGCCGTACGCACATTGGCGCGCACCGACACCAGCATACCGATGAAGCCGGCCAAACCCGACAGCACGGCACCGATCAGGAAGCCAATCGCCGAATAGATGCCGAGAAAGTAGGCAACGACGACGAAGATGACAGCGCCCGCCACCGCGATCGTGGTGTACTGGCGCGTCAGATAGGCCATCGCGCCTTCCTGAATGGCGGCGGCGATCTCGCGCATGCGATCATTGCCGGTTGGCGCGGCGAGCAGCGACTGCGTCGCCCAGGCGCCATACACCAGCGACAGCGCGCCTCCGGCGACGATCGCCCACATCAGCGTGTTCATGAGTTGTCCTTCAAGTTATCGGGTGCCGGTTGGTCATGGACGGGTCCCGGATGCACGAATTGGTGCCAGGGGGCCCGCATCAGGGCGAATGACGATGCAATGACTGCCACGCTGGGGTACGCGACAGGGACCGCCCGGAAAGCCCGCGCGACCCATGAAACACGGAGCGACCTTGCCAAACTCGACGCAACGAGGCAACGCCCGGCCCGTTGCCCTCCATGCGGCATGTTTGCGCGTCGGCGGGTGTTGGGTGGCAAGTCGCCATTGCGGTCGTAGGCTGGGCTGGGATGTTGAAGCCCGGCAGCCGCAGCTTGTGTTCGCGGCGCGTGCCGCCAGACTGGACTAAGGACACCTTCAACGATAACCGCTACGGCTTTTGACCGGTGCGCGGCTTGATCGTGTAGTTCCATTCAGGATGGAAGGTGTCACCTTCGATGTCGAGGAGCTTCATCTCGGCCTTCTTGATCCGGATGCCTTTCTCGTAGG
>JANNSA010000619.1:0-2368 GCA_031402115.1 Hyphomicrobiaceae bacterium
GTTTTGCACGCATGGCTTTCAACGCAGCGCTTCCAGCGGCGCGAAAGGGATCGGGTTGCCCGGGAAGGCATCGCGCTCGGCGGCGTGCAGCACGCTCCATTCGCGGCTTTCGGGCGCCTGGCCGGCCAGCCAGTCGCGGATGAAGGTGATGTGGTTGCGGTCGGCCAGCAGCGGCGTGTGGCCGGTGTCGGGCACGTGCATCAACTGCAGGTCCTTGCCCTGCCGCATGCGCCGGATGGTGGGCTCGAACAGCGCGTCGGACTGCATGCCGTGGATCAGCAGCACCGGGCACTTCACGCGCTGCCACAGCGGCCACTGCGACACGCTGTGCTGGGCCTGGCTGCGGTACGCCTGCATGGCACGCACATCGTGGCGGTAGACGCGGCCGCCTTCGTCCTCGCTCCAGCGCGTCTGGTGGAAGCTCAGGTTGAAGCGGATGTCGTCGCTGACCGGTCCGTCGTTCTTGCTCGAGGCGCCGACGCGCCGGAGCAGCTCCGCCGGGTTGCGGAAGACGTAGTGGCGGGCGATGGTCTCGGCGCGCCGCTTGCGCCTGCGGGCCGGTATGAAGGGGCCGACATCGTTGAGGATCAGCCGCTGCACCAGCTTCGGGTGCCGGGCCAGCAGCTCGATGGCGGCGCTGCCGCCCATCGACGAGCCCAGCAGCGTCACTGGCGAGCCGCCCAGGTGGGCAATGGCCTGCCGCAGTTGCTCGGCATAGGTGGCCAGCGAGTAGTCGCCCTCGGATGCCAGCCAGCCCGAGCGGCCGCGGCCCAGCCAGTCCATGCAGATCACGCGGTAGTGGTCGCTCAGGTCCGAGGCCAGATAGTGGAAGCGCATGGCGACGTTGGCCACGCCGCCACAGCACAGCAGCACGGGGGCGTCGGCCGGGCCCCACTCGGTGTAGGCGGCCACCGCCGCGTAGGGCTTCTTCATGCGCCGCGGCGTGCCGCTCTGCAGCCGGGTCGGGTGCTGGTATTCGAAGTGGCACAGGCGGAACTGGCCATGGAAGCGGCCGACGACGCGGCTGGCCAGTCCCATGTACTCCTTCCAGCTGTTGAGCGTGCGGCGCTGGCCGCGCACGGGCGGCTCCCAGGCCGCATCGACCAGATCGCCGGGCACGGTGTCGCCGCCGGCATGGTCGCGCGCAATGATGGCCAGGTTGGCCTTCATGGCCGGCCTCCACCGGCCAGTCCGCCGGGCGGGGTGAAGCAGCGATAAGGCGCTAGGCGCGCGTCAACTGGCATGGGATCTCATCCTGATCGGGGTCATCGGCCGGCCCTGCGTTCCTTTCGGGCTGCGCAAGACAAGTCCATGGCGGTCGCGTCCGGCGGGGCCGGCCTGAACCATGCAACAAGGGGTGTATCGGCCCGCAACGGAGCCGACTTGAGCCGTCGACCGGGCTCTTTTCCGCCTTTTGCGGAACCAAATGCCCATCAAGATGCTGGCGCCGGGGCCGAAAACAGGTCCATTGCCCGCGGGCGCCACTTCGCCCCGAAGGTACGGAGAGCACAACGATGGATTCAACTCGACGCCGGATGATCGCGGTGGCCGTCACGGTCTGCGGCTTTGCCGTGGGCATGGCCGGACTGCTGAACTACTTCAAGTACCGCGCCACGGCCAACCGCATCGTCACCGAACGGCTGGTCGTCACCGGCAAGGCCGTCGAGGGCACCATCCAGTCGGCGCTGTCGCTGGGGCTGCAGTTCTCCGACATCGGCACGCTGCCGGGTACCCTGGAGCGCGAGCGCGGCACCGACCCGCTGATCCTGGGCATCGATGTCTTCGACCTCGAAGGGCGGCGCCTGTACAGCACCGACCGCCTGCGCGCCGCGCGCCCGGTGCCGGCCTCCTGGTTGGCGGCGGCCCGCAAGCCGCAGAACGACCAGTGGGCAGCCGAGGACGAGCAGGAGTCGGCCGCCGGCATCGTGGTCAAGAACAACTTCGGCATCACGATGGGCTACCTGGCGGTGCGCTACTCGAGCGAACGCGTGCGCGACGACGCACTGCAGGTGGGGCGGCAACTGGCGGCTTCTTCCTTCGTGGTGTTTCTCGTTTCGGCCTTGCTGGCTTCGCTGGCCGTGATGTTCGTGACGCGCCGGCTGACGCTGGACCTGCGCGCCGTCGAAGGTGCGCTGCGGTCCGGGGACGCCCAGCGTGCCGGCAACGTGGCCGTGCGAGGGCCGTTCGGCCCCGCCATCAAGCGCTTCATCCAGTCCACGCAGGGCGCAGAACGCGAGATCGCCGCCCTGCGAGAGCGCATGCAGCGCGGAGCCGCCTCATGAACGCCGGCTACCTGCGCGGCATCTACCTGCGCCTGGCCGGCGTGGTGACGCTGGTGGTGACGCTGGCGCTGCTGGCCAACGCGGTG
>JANNSA010000620.1:0-3776 GCA_031402115.1 Hyphomicrobiaceae bacterium
GCGAAGCCGTTGGTGTCCACTTCCACCGCGCACTCACTGGTGACGATGCGCGTCAGCTCCCGCAACGCCCCAAACGCCGGCCGGCCGCCCAGCGGTTTCAGCCGGTGCGCCTCGTCGCGCTGGAAGCGCAGCATTGGCGCTTCTTCCGTGGTGCCGTGCTCGCGCTCGTTGGCAACCTCGCGCTCCCACTGCGCCAGATGCGCCTCGAAGGCCTCCCAACTCGCGAACGACCGCTCGGCGATGGCGTTCTTCTTGATGTAGCCGACGCCGTTCTCGGTCTTGCCCTTGGTCCGCGCCCGGTACGGCCGATAGGCCCGAGGCTTGAACCGCCAATGCTTGGCAATGGCCAGGAACGTCGGATTGAACGTCACCGTTCCGGTCTCGCGATCGTGGCTGCTGACCAGAGATCGCGGATTGTCGATCAGCACTTCTTCCGTCAAGACGCCGAACATCGACCAGCTCGCCGCGCGCGGCGTCCGCTTCACGCGAGCCTATGTGCAGTCGCCGATCTGCGGGCCGTCGCGCATGAGCACCTACACCGGCCGCTATGTGCGTTCGCATGGCGCCAGCTGGAACGGCATTCCGCTGCGGGTTGGCGAGCCAACGCTGGGCGAACATTTGCGTGAGATCGGTGTGCGTCCGGTGCTGGTCGGCAAGACGCGTATGGTCGCCGACCGGCAAGGCATGGCGCGGCTCGGTATCGACCCGGCCTCGATCATTGGCGTGCACGTCTCGCAATGCGGTTTCGAGCCCTTCGAACGCGACGATGGTCTGCACCCGGACGGCCACTACGATCCCGATCCGCGTTACGATGCGTATTTGCGCGAGCACGGATTCGAGGCGGCAAATCCCTGGGAACAGTGGGCCAATTCAGTCGCAGGGGCGGATGGCGAAGTCCTCTCGGGTTGGCTGCTCAGTCACGCCGACAAGCCGGCGCGGGTTCCCGACGAACATTCTGAAACGCCTTACATGACTGGGCGGGCGATGGATTTTATGCGAGAAGCGGAGCTGGACGGGCGCCCCTGGTGCCTGCATCTCTCCTACATCAAGCCGCACTGGCCCTACATCGTACCGGCGCCCTATCACACCATGTTCGGCGCTGCTGATGTGCTGCCCGTGGTTCGCAGCGAGGACGAGCGTCGGGACGCTCACCCGGTGTTTTCTGCCTATATGCAGGAGCGCGTCGCCAAGGTGTTTTCGCGCGAACAGGTGCGGTTGCGCGTCATCCCAGCCTATATGGGTCTCATCAAACAGGTCGACGATCAGATCGGCCGCTTGATGGCCTTCATGGCTGAGCGTGGCCTGCTCGACAACACCATGATCATCTTCACCTCCGATCACGGCGACTATCTTGGCGACCATTGGCTTGGTGAAAAGCAGCTGTTCCATGACGCGTCTGCAAAAGTGCCGCTGATCGTGATCGATCCGTCGACGCAGGCAAATGCGACTCGCAGCCAGAAATCGGACCGGCTGGTCGAAGCCATCGACCTGGCGCCGACCATCCTCGATTGGCTCGGCGGCGCTGCCAAACCCCACATTCTCGAAGGCCGCTCGCTGCTGCCGCTGCTGCAGGGATTGGCGCAGACGCCTTGGCACCGCTACGCCGTTAGCGAATACGACATGTTGTATGACCGGCCGCGAATTTCGCTGGGACTTGCCGCTGACGACGCCAAAATGGTGATGATTGCCGTCGAGCGATGGATGTACATTCACATCGAGGGCCACCGGCCAATGCTGTTCGATCTCGCCAGCGATCCACAGGAACTCGCCGACCTTGGCGCCGATCCCGGCCACGCTGATATCAGGACTACGCTGGACGCCGCGCATTTCGCCTGGGCTCGGCATACCCACGCTCGTATCACCGAGCGCATCAGCGCCGTCACCGCCAACGACGCTGCCGCGGCTGCCTACGACACCGACATTGATCCAGGCATTCTCATCGGCTACTGGGACGCGGCTGAACTTGCAGAGGAGCAGGAGAAAAAGCGAAATTGGCGCGAGGGCTCTTCAGGCTGATTGAGCGACTGCGCCATTGCACTTCTTCAGCGACTGCGCGGTGACCTTGGGGAACTGGGGACGGTAATGCTATTTCAATGCGCCTACGGAAGTCTCTGATAGGGCTTAAAAAAGTAGATCTTCTGCAGCCGTATTTGCCACACCAAGGTATCCGCCGTTAACATCAGTAATGGCGTCCTGATCTTGCATATTGCCCATACTGCCTCCGCCATCGACGCCAGACACTTCCCGTCGCGGCACGTGACGGCCCTGCTGCAAGCCACCTAACGGCAACACGTCCCAGCCCCGCGATAACAAACCGCCGCCCCGGTTGACACGCGCGGCGGCGGCACTATCGATGCCCTTGTGCAGGTCCTGTCGGCGCGACCGCCGCTGCGTCCCTTGTACGGAACTTGCAACGCCACTCGTTTGACGGGTTGGGCGAGGCATCGGGAGCGGGCGCCGGACGATGAGTTATAGCAAGGCCCTGACCAAAGCGGCGCTGTCGACGCTGTATTACACGCGCGGCCACACGCTGATCGAGCCGTGGGCGCGGGGCGTTGGCGTTATCCTGACCTTGCATCAGGTGTCGTCCGCGCCGCGCCGCGCCTTTGATCCGAATGGCATTCTGCGCGTTACGCCCGCGGTGCTGGAGCAGGCGATCCTCTTGGTGCGGCGGCGCGGGTTGGAAACCGTCTCGCTGGATGAGGCGCACCGGCGGCTGGCGCATGGCGAGTTCGAGCGGCCGTTTGCCTGCTTCACGCTCGATGATGGTTATCGTGACAACCTGCTGGAAGCCGCGCCGGTGTTCCGCAAGCACAACGTGCCGTTCTGCATCTACGTGCCGTCACGCTATGCCGATGGCGCGGCGGACCTGTGGTGGCTGGCGTTGGAGCATGTGATCGCGGAAGTCGACCAGATCACTGTCAAGATGAACAGCGAACTCCGGCAGTTCGAGTGCGCCAAGCCGCAGCAGAAATCGGTGGCCTTCGAAGCGATTTATTGGTGGCTGCGCACGCTGGACGAGGATGAGGCGCGCCGGGTTGTCGCGGAGTTGGCGCGCGGCATCGGCTGGGACCCGCGCGAGCTATCGCGGGCGCTGCTGATGAACTGGGACGAAGTCCGTAAACTCGCTGCCGATCCGCTGGTGACGATCGGCGCCCATACAGTGGCGCACTATGCGCTCGCCAAGCTGCCGCGCGCCCGTGCGGTGTTCGAGATGCAAGAGGGCGCCGAACGACTGACGCGCGAGCTGGGCCAGCGCCCGCAGCATTTCAGCTTTCCCTATGGCAGCGCCGAGGCGGCCGGCCCGCGCGAGTTCGAGATCGCCCGCGAACTCGGCTTCAAGACCGCCGTGACGACGCGAAAAGGCCTGATCCACGCTGAGCACGCCGAGTACCTGCATGGTCTGCCGCGCATGTCGCTGAACGGCGAGTTCGTCAGCGCCCGGCATCTCGATGTGCTGCTATCGGGCGTGCCGTTCGCCCTGATGCGCCGCTTTCAGAAGCTCGACGTGGCGTAATGGGGTCAGACCCTTTGGCGCTTCGCCAACTGTGCCATCCTGCTCAGGCGGCGCTGGCACCAAGGGGTCTGACCCCGTCCCTAGGCGCCCGGCGGATACGGCGGCGGATCGGGGCGTGACATCCATTTGATCAGCACGCCGGCTGGCACGATCCAGGCGAACCCCGCAAACAGATAGCCGAACAGCTGCACGGGTCCAGACGCCTCGATCAGCCAAGCCGAGCTGATCTCAACGGCGATCGGGAAATAGATGAGCACCA
>JANNSA010000621.1:0-12083 GCA_031402115.1 Hyphomicrobiaceae bacterium
GGCGCCCACGGCCTGGTTCGGTGCGATACTGCCTGAAGAAGGCCTCTCGCACCCTACACAGTCGCACCAGAGGCTGGCGCTCCGGCCCATGGCGGTGCGATACGGCCTGAAGAAGGCCTTTCGCATCCGACACAGTCCAACCCAGTTTGCCGATGCATTGGCAGCGATTATTGTTCGAAGTGTCCTCACAGGATCGCGTCCAAGCCCTTGCGCCGGACGCGAGACAACAGCTTCAATGCACAATCAATGGCATGGCACTCAGCCCGCCGGCCTGCGTGCGCCGCGTGACTGACTTCGCCGTGCCGCGGGCTCCTTGCGCACGTCACCGCTGCCGCTGTTCTTCTGCCGCCGCCCGCCCGCCTGGCGCCGCGCACCAGTGACCAGCCGCTTCGAGCGGGCGGTGCGGCGGCGGCTGAGGCCGTGCTCGGTCTTTTCCCAGTGGAACGGCGAGGCGCGCAGTTGCCACAAGGCGCGCCAGGCCGCGAGCGAGATCAAACACCAGTAGAGTGGCACCAAGGGCAGATGCATTAGCAATTCGAAGCGGCGGGCCTTGAGAGTGGCGACTACCGTCAACAGAAACGCCGCGCCGTAGCCGATCACCAGATTGGCAACGGCCAGGACATGAAACGCCTGCCCGAGCCGGCTGTCCGGCAGCACCCATAGCCCACCCGTCATCGCCCCTGCCACCAAGCCTGCCAGGAACACGGGCTGCATCAACGCCGCCAGCACGACGCCACCGATCACGGTATGGAATCCGATCGCACCGCGCCAACCCAGTTCGCGCCATAGGCGGCGGGGCTTGCGCATGTGCACGAACCAGGTTTGCAGGTAGCCCTTCATCCAGCGTGTGCGTTGCGGCAGCCAGCTCCGCAGACGCGCCGGCGCCTCTTCATAGGTGCGCGATGTCAGCATCTCGACACGCCAACCTTGACGCGCCAGCCGGACGCCAAGATCAGCATCCTCGGTGACGTTGTAGGCGTCCCACCCACCAGCACGCCGCAGCACGTCGATGGGAAAGTGATTGGACGTACCGCCGAGCGGCAGCGGCAGCCGCATCGCCTGCAGGGCTGGCAGGAGCGCGTCAAACAGCGTCAGGTAGTCGAGCGTGAACTGCTGCGCCAGCCAACTGGCCGGTCCATTGTCGATCGTCAGTCGCCCTTGCACGCAGCCAAGTCCCGGCGCGGCGGAGCGGAACCTCGCAACGGCCTGGCGCAACTGATCCGCATCCGGAATGTCCTCGGCGTCGAACACCGCCACCAGGCTGCCCCTGGCGAAATGTAACGCGTAGTTGAGTGCCTTGGGCTTGGTGTGCGGCAGCCGGTCAGGCACGATGATGACATCAAACGGCGCTCGCAGGCCAAGCGCGGTTACGGCTGCGATGGTGTCACGATCGATGGCTTCGAGGATCAGTTTGATATCGAGTTTCTCAGCCGGGTAGTCGAGCGATCTCAGTGCTCTGATCAGCGGCCGCAGCACCGCCGTTTCACGAAACAGCGGGATCAAGAGCGTGTAAACGGGCAGCTCAACATCGGCCAATTGCGGCGGCAGGTCCGGCATGCGCGGTCGCACAATTGCGTGACCCAAGGCCAGCAGCCGCAGCGCAGCCGAAATCACGAACGGCAGCGTCAATAGCGCAAACAGCGCCGTCCAGGCATCGTCACGCACCACCAAGGCGGCGCCAAGCAGCAACGCCGGTATGACGCCCAGGGCCACGCCCTGCCGGTGCGTCAGCCCGAGCGCCGCTGACGCCAGCGGGCGCTGCACACGCAAACCATCGGCGGCAGCGGTTACCAGTTGATCCTCAGTCTCGCGCAATACAACCGAGCGCAACACGTCAGGCGTCGTCAGCGCTGGAAAGACGCCTTCGCGCGCCAGTTCGCGGATGATAAGCCGTAAGTCCCGCGGCCGCCGGCTCAGTCCGTCGAGTACCAGCCATTGCTGGCCATCCGCCTCGAAAATGGCATCGTGCGGATGCACTGCGAGATGCCATGGCCGGCGCTGACTGAGCCCGTCCGTGGTCAGTGTGCGTTGCGATGGCCGCAAGCGCAAGCCATGGCTGAGAGCCGGACCAATGACGGGCACATCCCAGGTTGACGCCATGGCGCGCACATATGCGGCGGCGTCGACATGCCCGTGCGTCAGAATAGTAGTGTGCGGCGGCACATCCAGGTCGCGCGCGCGATCGGCAGCGGCAATGATCGCGTCGGCTGTGCACAGCGTCAGCAGGAAGCCGTATTCGGCGACAATCTGTGCCGAACGCAGCACATCGCGAGCATTGTCAGCAGGACCTTGCCCTCTTGGTGGCTGCGCCCGCGCCGCAAAGGCCCAGGCGGACGTTCGCGCAGGTCCTGGATTGGCTTTCATGAACCGAAAGTCGTCGCCCACGGAACGCATACCCCGCTCTGGCGATCATCATCCTGGCAATCACCCTGCAAGCGAGGCTAGAGAGTTCGCAGCCGCACCGCGATTGGGTGGTCACCTAAGGGGACAATGGAATTGAGACAGGTTTGCCGCGCGCTCTTGCTGTTCCTCGCCCTGCAGTTTGCCGGGTTGACCGGTATTCAAGCGGTCAACGCCCAACAGGCGGCGCCGGCCGACAATTCAAGCATCGCGCCGCCGGCTGGCGACCCGGCGGCGATCGATCCAGCGACTGGCGAGCCGGCAGCGGCGCCGGCCCGGTCGGTCCTGCGCTTTCTGACCGACAGCGACTATCCGCCGTTCAACTATTATGACGAGGAAGGCACGCTGACCGGCTTCAATGTCGATATCGCGCGCGCCGTCTGTTTCGAACTCGATCTCGGCTGCGACATCCAGACGGCTGATTGGAAAGGACTGCTGCCATCGCTGCAGCGCAGCGAAACTGATGCCGTGATCGCGTCCCTCGGCGTTACCACCGGCAATCTGGCGCAAGCGGACTTCACGTCTGGCTACTATGTAATGGCGGCGCGCTTCGTTGCCCGCAAGAGCCTTGCCACCGCCGAGATTACGCCGGTCGGCCTGGAGAGCCGCAAGGTCGGCGTTGTCAAAGGCTCGGCGCACGAGGCCTACCTGCAGACCTTTTTCCGCGACGTGCTGCTGGTTTCGCTCGACACCGAGGATGCAGCGCGCTCAGCCTTGGCCGCCAGCGACGTCGACTATCTGTTTGGCGACGGCATCAGCCTGATGTTCTGGATCAACGGCGCCAGCGCAGCGGCCTGCTGCGAGTTTCGCGGCGGCCCCTATTACGACGCGCGCTATTTCGGTGACGGCGTTGGTATCGCGGTGCGCAAGGGTGACGCCGACACCCGCACGCTATTGGAGAAGGGCATTGCCAAGGTGCGCACCAGCGGCCGCTACGAAGAGCTGCTGCAGCGCTATTTCCCGTTCAAGTTGTTCTGATTGGGCAAGTTGCTCTGATCTGGCGCCGGCCGCGTCGTTTCGCGATTGGTGCGGCGGAACGGCGAGGCCAGTGACCAGCCAAGCCGGGCTGGCGCCGCGTCCTGATGCTCGGCCAGGCCAATTGTCATGCCCAACTGGCCGGCTTCCGGGCTTTCCGTATAGGTGCCGAACAGCCGGTCCCACCACGACAGGTTGAAGCCGAAATTGGTGTCGTGCTCGCGCCGGATCACGGAATGGTGGATGCGGTGCATGTCCGGCGTTACCAGCAGCCAGCGCAGCACCCGGTCAACCGGTCCAGGCAGCGCGATGTTGGCGTGGTTGAACAGGGAACAGCCGTTCAGCACCATTTCGAACAGCACAACGGCCAGCGCCGCCGGGCCAAGCAGCACGACCAGCAGCATCTTGTAGACCATGGACAGCGCGATCTCGACCGGGTGAAACCGCACTGCCGTGGTCACGTCGAAGTCGCGGTCGGCATGGTGCATGGCGTGCAATCGCCAGAGCACTGGCACATGATGCGAAGCCCAGTGCTGGAACCAGATCGCCAGGTCGAGCACGATCATCGCCGCAATGACTTCCAGCCAGACCGGCAGCGCCAGCAGGTTGAACAAGCCGATCCCGGCGCGCTCGCACGCCACCGCCGTTGCCACCGCGGCGATCGGCACCGCGAGACTGCCGAGCCCGCGCATCAACAGCGTACTGATACCAGCGATGCCAAGATTGGTTGGCCAGCGCCGCCCCCGTCCGATGGTTAGCGAACGCCGCGGCCGCCACCACTCAAACGCCGCGAAGGCAATCAGCAGCACCAGGAACACCGTGAACCGGATGGTGCCTTCACTCACTCCAGCGATCGTCATCGGGTTCTCCACAAGGCTGATCTGTCGAATTCTTGCCGCTTAACTGCCTTAAACAGGTCTAAGGTGTTGATATAAAGCAACGCTTGCCTGTTGGGTGGAGCAATTGTCTTGCATTCGACAAACTTCGGGTCGAACTGCTTGCGCAATGCGACTACAAATAAGTTGTTGCGATTGATTCGGGCACACAAGGAGAAAGTGCAATGGCTAAGACTGTAACGAAACCAGCTGCGAAGAAGCCGGCCGCCAAGGCCCCTGCCAAGGCTCCGGCCAAGACCGCTGCGAAGGCCGCCGCTGTGAAGCCGGCTGCCGCCAAGACTGTGGCGAAGAAGCCGGCTGCCAAGGCGCCTGCGAAGAAGCCGTCTGCGAAGGCCGCGAAGTCCGCTGCGCCCGCCAAGAAGACGGCTGCGAAGCCTGCTGCCAAGGCCGCTGCAAAGCCGGCAGCCAAGGCTCCCGCGAAGAAGAAGAAGTAATCAATTTAGCGTTCGCCTATTGTGTCCAGTCCAACGCGCGCGGTCCCTCCCGCGCGCGTTTGGTTATTGTGGGATAGCGCATTGCCCAAAACCGGCGCCAACGCCGGCCGACGATCCCTACGCCCGTTCAGCTTCCAGCTTCTTCAGTTCAGCGATGGCCTTGGCGGGGTTCAGTCCCTTGGGGCAGGCCTTGGTGCAGTTCAGGATGGTATGGCAGCGATACAGCTTGAACGGGTCTTCCAGCGCATCCAGCCGCTCCGCTGTGGCCTCATCGCGCGAATCTGACACCCAGCGATAGGCCTGCAACAGCACGGCGGGGCCAAGGTACTCATCCTGGTTCCACCAATAGCTCGGGCAAGCGGTCGAACAGCACGCACACAGAATGCACTCATACAGCCCGTCAAGCTTGGCGCGGTCCTTCGGCGATTGCAGATGCTCCCGCTCCGGCGGTGCAGACTTGGTCTGCAACCACGGTTCAATGGAGCGGTGCTGAGCGAAGAACTGGCTCATATCCGGCACCAGGTCCTTGATCACCTGCATGTGCGGCAACGGATAGATGCGCACCGGTCCCTTGATGTCATCGAGCGACTTCAGGCAGGCGAGCGTATTGGTGCCGTCGATGTTCATCGAGCACGAGCCGCAGATGCCCTCGCGGCACGACCGGCGGAATGTCAGCGTTGAGTCGATCTCGTTCTTGATCTTGATCAGCGCGTCGAGAACCATCGGCCCGCACTCGTCGCGGTCGATATGATAGGTGTCGACGCTCGGATTCTCGCCGTCATCGGGGTTCCAGCGATAAACGTCAACCTGCTGCGAACGCCCAGTGGCGGCCTTTTTGTTCCAGGCCTTGCCCTTGCGCAGTTTGGAATTGCGCGGAAGCGTGAGTTCGACCATCTCGCAGCCAGCCCCTTCATGTATTGCCGCCATCACGCGCCGGCTCGACGGTCGCGCCCGACCAGTCGATCCTGAGTGTCAGGAACATCGCCGCCGTCAACATGGCGAAGGCGGCAATAGCTCCCGCGAGCAAGGCGTAGTCCTCAAGTACGAGAATGAGATAAAGCAGGCCGAACAGAATGAGAAGCACGCCAGCCATGATCAGCCCGCGGACGCGGCTATCGAGCGCACGTCCGACATAGAGCCCGAGCATGCCGGCGGTGGCCGCCGAGGCGACAGCGAAGGCTGGCGCAAAGCCGATGTGTTCAGCCAGTGACAACATCAGCACGAAGAACACGATCAGCGCCAAGCCGACAAACAGGTATTGTACGGGGTGCACGCGCCGGCGCGACGCCATTTCCATCAGGAATACGGCGACGAAGCCGGCGGCAATGAACATCAGGCCATATTTTAAGGCGCGATCGGCCAGATTGTAGATGTCAACGGGTGCATAGAGATCGACGCCGAACATGTAAGGGCCCATGCGGTCCATGTAGAAGCCGTTGTCCAAGGCGGTCCAGGACTGCGGCACGCTGCGCGCCAGGTGTGGAATGGTCCAGGAAGCGCCGAAGCCATCCGCCCGCACGTCGCGCTCCGACGGCAGATAGGCACCCGAGAAGCTCGGATGCGGCCAGTCCGACGCGAGCTTGACCTTGGTTTCGCGCGCGACCGGGGCGAACAACAGGCTTTGCGAACCACTGAAATCGAGCTTGGTTTTGAAGGTGAACACTGCTGGCGCGCCTGGGCTGCCGCCTGCCGCAGCAGCCGCTGTCAGCCCAGCAAGCCGAACATGCACGCCCGACATGGTGCTGGAGACGACCCCAATGCTCGGCTCAAACGGCAGGTTGGCGCGGCCCTCGACTTGCAGATCATTGGCCTTCTTCAGGCCCGACACATCGCTGATGCCGATGCTGAGGATGGCATCGGCCCAGCGCACGGCGACCGCGTCCGGCGCCACTGCGGCGATGTCGGGCACCATGAACCGCCCCGACAGCTCAACGCTGCCGTCATAGACTGTCGCCCTGTAGATCGATCGTGACAGCACGCGCGACGCCGTCTTGCCATCAATCAGCAGATCCTCGGGCATGAACACGGCGCGATGCACCTGCAGTTCCTGCACCTGCTTGTCGCCCTGCATGGTGGTGACGCGGAGAGTGTAGGGCACGCTCAGGAACGGCCCGTTGATCTGCTGCGGTTCGCCCCACAGCGCGCCGATCTCGGCGATCACGCCGCGCGCCCGCTGATCGCGTTCAGCGACCAGCGCCCAGACCATAAACAGCGGAATGCTGAGCAGCAGCGCCAACCCGAGGATCAGGAAGAACTTGAATCCAGGACTGCGCACAAAGCGCTGAAAAGCGGCAAGGAACATCGGCGCACCATTGCTGGAAGGGATCGGCGTGGCGGCACTGCGCGGGGCTGGCGATGGCCGAATTGCGGCGGATGCCGCGCTTTGCGCCGGCGTGCGGCCAAATCCGGGCCTGTCCGGCAACCAAGCCTGAACGATGGAGTCAAAGGGCGGGGACAGATTGTTCATCTCCGCCGTCAATGACAGCGCATTGCTGTCACCGGCCGTGCCGGGCGAAGATGAACAATGTGTCCCCTTCGCTTCCGCGCCCCGGAGCCAGCCCTACACGCTATCCATCTGTTCCAGGACAACATTGCGGTTGGTGTAAACGCAGATGTCGGCGGCGATCGCCATCGCCTTCCTGGCGATCTCTTCGGCTGAAGCAGGCGTGTCGATCAGCGCGCGCGCGGCCGCCAGGGCGAAATTGCCGCCTGAGCCGATGCCCATGACGTGGCCGTCCGGTTCCAGCACGTCGCCGGTGCCGGTCAGCACCAGCGAATGCGCGCGGTCGGCGACCAGCATCATCGCCTCCAGCCGGCGCAGATAGCGATCCGTGCGCCAGTCTTTGGCCAGCTCAACGCAGGCGCGCATTAGTTGCTCAGGGTATTGCTCAAGCTTGGCCTCGAGCCGCTCGAACAGCGTGAAGGCGTCTGCAGTGGATCCGGCAAAGCCGCCGATCACGCCGCCCTTGCCGATGATCCGCACCTTGCGCGCATTGGCCTTGATCACGGTGGCGCCAAGGCTGACCTGGCCATCACCGGCAATCACCACCTTGCCGCCCTTGCGCACGGTCAGGATTGTGGTGCCGTGCCACGTTAGCGCCTGGTCCCGATCCGCCATGCTTGCGTCCCTAACTCATTTGTCGCCAACCGCGTGCCTAGCACGGCCAGCGGCGGCGGCAGAACAGGAATTCGGGGTCAGGCACTTAGCCAGTGCCCAAGTGCCTGACCCCGGTTCACTGCCCGCTGGAACCGCTCTGCAACGTCACGTAAAGCGGCGTCGTGCGTAACAGCTCGGCGTGCGTCCCGGCGGCGATCAAGCGGCCGTGGTCGAGCAGTAACACGCGGTCGGCGTGCTCGGCGGTGGCCGGGCGGTGGGCAATGATCAGCAGCGTGCGAAGGCCCCGTTGCGCCGCCAGCGTCGCCTGGATGGCGCGTTCGTTCTCAGCGTCGAGGGCGCTGGTGGCCTCATCGAGCAACAGCACGGGCGCGTCGCGCAGCAGAGCCCGGGCAATGGCGAGGCGCTGGCGCTGACCACCCGACAAACTGGCCCCGCGCTCGCCCAGTGGGGTATCATAGCCAATGGCTAAGCCCTCGATGAAGACATCGGCTTGCGCCGCGCGCGCCGCCGCTTTGATATCCGCCCGGCTGGCTTTGGGCCGGCCATAAGCGATGGCATCGGCAATCGTGGCGCCGATCAGTTCCGGTTGCTGCGGCACCAGCGCGAAGGCGCGGCGCCACGCCTGCGGATCAGCCTGCCGGGCATCAACGCCATCAAGCAGCACGCGGCCTTGGCTCGGATCATAGAGCCGCAGCAGCAGCGAAAACAATGTCGACTTACCGCTGCCAGAGGCGCCGACCAGCGCCACGGTCTCGCCCGGCTGGATGCTGGCGCTGAGAGCGTCCAGCGCTGGCCTGCTGGCGCCAGCATAGGTGAAGCTGAGCCCGTCAAACGTGATGCCGCCCTTGATCGGGCTCGGCAGTGACGTTGGCTGCTGCGGCGGCTGAATCGCCGGCTGCTGGTCCAGGATAGACGCCAGCCGTTCGGTGGCGCCGGCGGCATCCTGCACTGTTGTCCAGACTTCCGACAGCTCACCAAGCGCGCCCGCCGCCAGCGCTGCAAACAGAACGAACTGCAGCAGCGTGCCGGGTGACAGCGTGCCGGCCTGCACCAGGCTGGCGCCGTGCCACAGCACCAGGATGATCGAACTGAACACCAAGCCAATGACCAGGAACGTCAGCAAACCACGGCCTTGCAGGCGCTGCAGCGTCTGGTTGAGCGCGCTGCCGCCGGCGGCCACATAGGCATCTGCCGTCGCCTTCTCCTGGCCAAACGCGTGCACTACGCGCATTTGCCCCAAGGCCTCGGCCGCCAGCGCCGCCTGACTGCCGCGTGCTTGCTCAGCAGCCCGCGACAGTCCGCGGACGAAGCGGCTCGATAGCACGAGGGGTAACGCCACCACCGGAACAGCTGCCAGCACCAGCAGGCTGAGCCACGAGCTGGTGCCGAACATCATCACCAATGCGCCGGTCAGCAGGATCAGGTTGCGCAAGGATTGTGAGATTGCCAGCACGATGGCATCGCGCACCCGCGCCGTTTCACCCGTCAACCGCGACAGCAGGTCGCCCGAACGGTTGGCCTCATGAAACCCGGTTTCCAGCTGCATCAGATGCGCGAACACGTCCTGGCCCAAATCAGCGACGGCGCGCTCGCCGAGCCGGTTGACACAGTAGAAGCGCGCGGCGCTCGCCGCTGCCAGGACCACGCCAATCACCAGCAGCATGGCGAAGTACCGATCAACGAAGCCGGCATCACCACCAGCGAAGCCATGATCGACGATGCGCCGCACCGCCAACGGCAATGCAATGGTCGCGGCGGCAGCGATGACAAGAGCCACCAGCGCCGCCGCTAACGTTCGCGGATGCCGGAGCAGATACGGCGCCAGCAGCCGCAATGGCGCCAGCGATGGGCGTTTGGCCGGACCGGTCGCGGCAAGCACGGCGGGGCCGGCAGCGAGCGGTGCAGTTAGGCTGGCTTCGGGCATGGATGACTTCGCGAAGATAATGATCAGCCTCAGTATAGCGCTTCAGCAACCGCTTGGGGTGTTGACGATGCCGCAAACGCATGGCGTCCGGCGACGCGCTGCGCTAGGTCGAAGGCAAGTCATCAGCTACCGGCCGGGGAATCCAGAAAATCGTTGTGAGCCCGACATTGCACCCGGAGCCGTTTGTCAGATGTCAACAGGTCAACACCCCGACGCCGTCATCCCGGCGCGGGCCGGGACCCATGCAAGCGTCAACAACGGTGGCGATCGTCATGTGGCGCGCTCGTGCCGCATCGCAGGCGAACCACGCGCAGCGGCTTGCGGCGGTCCCGGCCTGCGCCGGGATGATGGCAGGCACCGGCATGACGGCAGGCGCGGGGTTGGCGAGTTTTCCGAAGTGCTCGCGTCTTGGAATTTTCGTGGCTTCTAGGACCTCGTATTTCGCTCTTTGCTCGCCGAGCCGTCGCCGCCCTGCCCATCAGCGTGGGGCATAAGCCATGCTGGCGCGCGATCTGGTTGATGCCAACACGGGCGGCGCGCTGGAGCGGGCCGAGCAGGCGCTGCACCGGGTCTGGGGCTACAGTGCCTTCCGGTCGCATCAGGCCGGCATCGTCGAGGCGCTGATCGGCGGCCAGGACGTGTTGGCGCTGATGCCGACCGGAGGCGGCAAGTCGCTGTGCTACCAGGTGCCGTCGCTGGTCCGGCCGGGCACCGGCGTGGTCGTGTCGCCGCTGATCGCCTTGATGCAGGATCAGGTCGACGCCCTGCGGCTGCTTGGCGTGCGCGCCAACTTCCTCAACTCGACGCAGAGCCTGCCCGAGCAACGCGAGATTGAGAAGGCGCTGCTCGATGGCGCCCTCGATCTGCTCTATGTCGCGCCCGAACGGCTGATGACAGAACGCTTACTGGAGTTGCTGCATGGCTCGCAGATCGCCCTGGTCGCGCTCGATGAGGCGCATTGCGTCTCACAATGGGGGCATGATTTCCGGCCGGAATACCGCAAGCTGTCGATCCTGGCGGAGCGCTTCCCGCATGTGCCGCGCATCGCGCTGACGGCGACGGCGGATGCTCGTACCCGCCAGGAGATCGTCGAGCAGCTGGGCTTGGGCAAGGCGGCGCAGTTTGTCGCCAGCTTCGACCGGCCGAACATCCGTTACATGATCCCCGACAGCGGCTCGGCTGGCGCCCGCGACCGGCTATGGCGTTTCATTCGCGACGAGCACGAGGGCGAGGCCGGCATCATCTATTGCCTCAGGCGCCGCGACGTCGAGGAAGTCGCCGAGTTCTTCGCCGCCAAGGGCCGCACCTGCTTGCCCTACCATGCCGGTCTGGATGCTGCCATGCGCCGCCAGAATCAGCAGCGCTTCCTGCGCGAGGAAGGCGTGATCGTCGCAGCGACCATCGCTTTTGGCATGGGCATCGACAAGCCCGACGTGCGCTTCGTCGCCCATCTCAACCTGCCCAAATCGGTGGAGGCCTATTACCAGGAGACCGGCCGCGCTGGCCGCGACGGCGAGCCCGCCAACGCCTGGATGACGTACAGCCTGTCGGACGTCACGACCTACCGGCAATGGATCACCGATGGCCAGGCTGGCGAGCAACAGAAGCGCATCGAAATGCAGAAGCTCGATGGCCTGGTTGGCCTGTGCGAGGTCACGTCGTGTCGGCGCGAGGTGCTGCTGGGCTATTTCGGCGAGCGCTTCAATGGCCCGTGCGGCGCCTGCGACAACTGCCTCGATCCGCCGATCACCGTCGACCGCACCGAGGCCGCGCGCAAAGCGCTGTCGGCGATCTACCGCACCGGCGAGCGGTTTGGCGTCGGCTATCTGATCCAGGTGCTGCAAGGCAAGGACGAAACGCGCATCGTCCAGAACGGCCACGATAAACTGGCGGTCTATGGCATCGGCAAGGATGTTCCCGAGCCGGAATGGCGGCGCGTGTTCCGGCAATTGGCGGCGCGCGGCGCGATTTTCGCCGATGTCGAGAACCATGGCAGCATCAAGCTAACCGAGATTTGCCGTCCGTTGTTGCGCGGCGAGGCGAATTTCGCCATGCGCGCCGACAAGCCGGCCGCTAAGAAAGAGCGCAAGAAGCGTGACGTGGCGCCCAAGGTGAAGCCCGAGGATGCTGAGCTTTGGGAGGCGCTACGGACGCTGCGATCCCGGCTGGCTGCCGAGAGCGACGTGCCGCCCTATGTGGTGTTCCACGACCGCTCCATCGTCGATCTGGTCGCCAAGCGGCCGCGCAACACCGCTGAGCTCGCCGAAGTCACCGGCTTCGGTTCCGTCCGAATTGAACGGCTGGGCGAAGCTGTGCTGACGGTCATTGCCGCCCAC
>JANNSA010000622.1:0-8792 GCA_031402115.1 Hyphomicrobiaceae bacterium
ACCGCTTGCTCGGTCTCTGGCACGACGGTGACAGGCATTGGTATCGGCTCTTGCACGATCACTGCGACCAAGGCCCATGACGTGAACTATGCCGACGCCACCGCGACGGTCGACATCGCGGTCGGCGCGGCCAGCCAGACCATCACTTTTGGCGCCCAGGGCCCGCAACTGTTTACCAGCGGCGGGACATTCGCCCTCAATCCCGTGCCAACGGCCAGTTCAGGCTTGAGCGTCAGCACGGCGTCGGCGACCCCGGACGTGTGCACGATCGCGGACACGACCGTAACAACCCTATCGGGCGGCACCTGCACGATCCACGCCGCCCAGGCTGGCAATGCAAACTTCGGCGCGGCCATGCCGGTTTCGCAGACGATCGCGATTGGTGGCGCAACGACCAGCACGACAGTTTCGGCGGCGCCAAGCCCGGCCCGCGAGGGTGAAACAGTGACACTGACAGCAGCGGTGAGCGGCGGCGCGCCGGCGGGTACCACGGTCGCTTTCATGAACGGCTCCAGCGTGCTGGGTAGTGCTGTCACCGACAGCAACGGCACGGCCGTGATGACGATCGCGTCGCTTGCGGCGGGTGACTACAGCGTCGCGGCGGCGGCGCAAGCGTCGGCGAGCCATGCCGCCTCGACCTCGACGCCGGTCAGTTTGACCGTGATGCTGAACACGAAGGCCAAGACCGAAGAGGTGGTCCAGGTGTTTTCGCAGACCAACACACGGCTGCTGCAGCAGAACGGACCGAGCAGCACCCGCCAGGTTGACCGGTTGATCGATTTCGGCGGTGAGACCGGACAAAGCGACGGCAGCGGGGAAGACGCACCGGCCGGGTTCGTTGCCACGCCGGGCGCTGCTGGCTCGCGCTTGGGCTTGGCCGGCTCGCGTCCGGGAACGGGCGGCTTGGGCCTGAGCGGCTTGGCCAAGTGGCAAGAGGACGCGCAAGGCGCGCCGGCCGGCCAGTTGCCCTTTGCCGTCACCGGCCAGAGCGATGGCGAGAGCGGTGGCGAGACGACCGCCTCATTCAGCCTGAGCCTGCGCGACACCACCCGCTACCTCGATCAGCAGGAAAATGCCAAAGTGCAGGCCGCTCGCGGTGGCGCCAGCCTTGACCAGACAGTGCCCTTGCTGGCGTCGGAGCGTAACCGGCCCAACCCCTTCGATGCCTGGATCGAGGGCCACTACGCCAAGTTCTCCGATGATACCACGGGCGCTAGCCTCAACGGCCAGTTTGGCGTGCTGCATATCGGTGCCGACTATGTGTTCGCACCCCGCCTGCTGTTTGGTGTTTCAGCCTCGTTTGATCGCCTGACCATGCATTCCGATGCCAAAGCGACGGATGTCAAAGGATCGGGCTGGATGGCAGGTCCCTATGCCACCGTGAAGCTGTCGGATCATCTGTTCCTGCAAGGCCGCGCCGCCTGGGGCAAAGGGCACAACCAGATCAGCCCCTATTTGACCTACACGGATGAATATGCCAGCACACGCTGGCTGGTCAGCGGCCAGCTGACGGGCAACTGGCGGCTTGGCAGCCTTGCCTTCCGGCCAACGGTTTCGCTGGATTACTTCGATGACACCAGCGAAGCCTATGTCGACGCAACCGGCGCGCCGATCGAAAGCGTGCATAGTTCGGTCGGCGTCGCCAAGTTCGGCCCGGAAATCAGCTCCCGCATCAAGGCGCATGGTTTGGCGATCGAACCGCGGGCTGCGCTGCAGGGTATCTGGACCTTTGCGGCGGACAGCTCGGTCAGTGGCGTCGATACCGACAGTCCGCTGGGCCTGCGCGGCAAAGCCGAACTGGGCCTGCGGCTCTCAACGGAAGGCGGCGTGGTCGTCGATCTATCGGCCGAGTATGACGGCATCGGTTCCGACGATTACGAATCGATCGGCGGCCGTGCGTCGCTGCGGGTGCCGCTGAACTAGGCCGTGCCGGGTTGTGCGTGCTGATGGTGCGATAGAGCGGTGCCATCAGCGTGTGCGTGGTTCCTTTTCGGCTCTGGGCAGAACCCATGATCCGGTCATTGGTGTTCGACTGATGGGGCAGGATCCAAGGCGGTCACCGACTACCGCAATTTGCCGCGCGCATGCTGCGTCGCAGCGGTTGGCCAGACGATCGCCACTGGATTGACGCTCACAGAAAGCACACGCCGTCTGATCGTCCGTGTCTGACGTCGGCCGCTCCTGGCCCATCAATTCGATAGCGAGTGCCGCCGCATCTGAAGCGATCAAGGCAACTGCGGACATACTGCAGCAGTCCGTCGCACTTCGTCCGCTCACTGGAGGGCTTCAAGCATGCCCAGAAGAGCAGCTGATCAGCCCTCATGACCCTGAGCCGAAGTCGCTACAATGAGGGGGGCTTGGCCACGCCGTGTCCGCTTACGTTCATAACGTCAGCGAGCGGCACGGAGACAACGGGCCAAGATCGGGGCGTTGCCGGGCTTACTCGAGCGGCGGTTGAAAAACCTTGGAAAGGTTCTCACGGAGGGGAACCAGTGCTTCTCGTATTCCCAACAGCCTAAAGCGTTCGGGCAGAATGTGCTGAAAAATGTGAAGGCTACAAAGACCCGCTTCTGCCGCAGATTTCATTGCATGGCAGATCATTAGTGGTCGCTCGTCAAAATATCGAACCGCAAATGCTCTATCATCGCCACTCTTTGCAATCGTCATGCTTCCAGTCACCGCCATTTCGTTTGGATGCGCTCCAAGGTCGATTGCATAATCGTAGATATTCGAGAATATCGTAGCTAGTTTGCGATCCACACCTTCTATGCATTCACGAATCGCCGTGACGGTGAAAGCGCGGCGCACTGCGCTCTTGTCGTTTCCTCGGTTTAGCCATACTTCGCCAAGATTTGGTTGGGCGTGGATTAAAAGTGCGTATCCAGCATATTCGATCCCGAGCCGGTTCATTGCAAATGATTCTGGCGAAGCGCCAGCCAGTGCGGCTCCGCAGGCGCTTATGTATGCACTGTGCGAACGTGCAAACAGGAGCACGGGCAGCAGGTTACTGGGATTATTCATGTTCTTACTGATTCGCTCAAAGCAATCGTTTATTCCGTTCAATCTAAGAAACCCGTTCGGGCAGTTTTGGAATGAGGCGAATTGGTTATTTCGGGCAAGATCGAACGTGCGACAAAGTTCGAAGCTGCTCCAATTGTTCGGTTGATTGCCGTCACTCATCTAAGCCTCCCGCATTAGCAAACTGCTGGTTGTTGCAGGTTTATGGCATTTGCAAGGTTCATTGACTTTCGCTGGGGGCAGGCTCGCCCTCCTTGCCCGTGACTGTCGGCTACCTACCAAGGACCGGACGACCTTCATGTGCACCGTCGTTGTATCGGCGACTTCCGCTTTGGCCCATCAGTTCAGTTGCCGTGGCCGCCGCAGCTGAAGCGATCAAGGTATGTGCGGACATGCTGCGGCAGCCTGTCGCACTTCTTCCGCTTGTTGAGGCATTTCAAGCTTGGTCCACCGGTCGGCCAACCGACCTTGATGACCCGAAGGCGACATGGTGCTGGCGCGCAACACACATGTAGCAAATCTCCAGAGCATGGCGATGAGCGCCTTGCGCGCGCTCCAATATCCTGGCCGATTGCCAAGGTCGTCGAAGTTAGCAGCTTGCCGCTCGAGACTATGCTAACCAGGCAATAACTGGCATCCCGAAAGGCAGGCTACCAGCGGCCAATCAACCAACTCATCGGTTCGAGAATGGCGCGATAAAGGCGGCCGAGTGGCCGCCGCCGGTGCGAACGCAGCTCAGCCCAGATGTCGGCCGTACGTTCACGGGCCATGTGCTCAATCGCCTTTCGCGTCCAAGTCCGAACCGGGCTGTCTCCTGAATAGGCAAACCGCACCAGCGGCAGGGCCCAGCGATGATAGCCGCGCTCGTGGTACGAACTCAGATGACGAGCAGCGTAGGCCAGCCATAATTTGTTGCGGAATTGACCAAAACCATAACGCTCATTCATGGCCGTGCAAACGACCTTGCCTCCGCCAACCGAGCTTCCAGCAGACGGATCACGTCGTCCCTTTGATTTTTCAGCCAAGCGAAAAGTGAATTCATCTCGCGCGGTATCGATTGCGACGCCGGCGCCGATCGTCGACGATTGGATCCGATAAACTTCCCGCTCGCCAAGCATGACCACAAACGACACTGTTCCCGGCTTGAGCAGAGCCGCAGTGAGTTTCTCGAGGGCGGCACTTCCGTTCTCCCCAACCACATACATAGTGTAATTTTTGGCCGTTACTCGTTGGGAAGGTGAAATGAAGGGCCCCATTGTCTCGCTGCTAACTTCCATTCTTAAAGTGACGCCAGAATCGGCAGTGCTCTGTATTTTCTTGTCAACAGCGAACAGCTCCGTCTCGACGCCAGCTGCGCACAATACGCGTGAATCTCTTGTGTAGAACTTAAGTATAGGACGCTCGACAGGTAAGTCGTGTTCAATACCATCACGGTAGTCCCCCTCCAGCATGACGGCGGGCGCAGCTATTCGCACAGCATCGGGGAAGTAAATGTAGATTTCGTCCAGGTTACTCGACACAATTGTCCATTTCCCTCGCTCTATCTTAACATCGGGAAGCGGCACCTCTCTGTCCGGGCTGACATCCAAATTGTTCCACGATGGTTGGTCACTCGTGTCTCCAGCTGCAGCTGCAGATGGAGATTGCTGTCCGACGACTGCAGCCATGCCGCCAACCAGCAGGAGCCGCCGACGCGACACTACCCGGGACTCGATCAACACGGGTGAATTGCCTTCTAAACTAGATGACCGCCAAAATCGGGCTGAGAGCCAATTCGTCCTCGGTTCCATCGTGTGTATCTCGTTCTGATTGTGCCCAACCCTGCGTCCGACTAGAAAATCCAATTGGCGGCTTGCAATTACGGTGTAGATGACCCTGCGTCGATAGCAGCAGCTGCGCAGTCAACAAATTCCCGAGCAGGCACGTAAAATCCAAAAGGGAAATGGTTGCCGAAATAAGAGCCGGTGCCAACCCACATCCCGAAGCGTCCCGTGTCAGTACGCTTTATCTCGGCGATGAGATGTTTGAGTTGGTCCACTCGCATGCCGACAGCGAAGTCAGAAAGGCTCGTCTGATTTTCCAGAACAGCAATCACAGTTTGGTCGATCTGGAACTGCAGGCGGTACGGGCGTAACTTATGGCTGCTAAAAACGCGCCCGCCCGCAGCAAAGCTGGGCAAATATTTTAGGGTCACGACCACACTTCCTGGAGTTAGATTCGAGAACTCGAAGTTGGGCGTGACATATCTCATATTGTGCCTTTCGGTCAGCTCTGATGTGTTTTCATAGGTCAAGTTGCGATCGGTAAATCTGAAATCAGGGTCGAAAGATGATCCGCGTTCGAAGGACAATTGAGTTATCAGGCGGCTTTGAGTCTGGCTCATGCTGACTTTCCACCACCTGCATTCTCTTGCAACTTCCGACGCAACATCGTTGGTCCCTGCTTTACTAACAATCCATAGTGGAATAAAGTAATGATTCCAGAGAAGTATCTGATCGAGTGCGCGCAGCGCAGCTCCGTATTCTTGCGCCGTTTTTGCATTCATGGTTGCAGCCAATAACTCATCTATCGCTGGATCCTTTACTCCCAAATAGCTGCAATCCCAGACAAACATGTCTGGCTTGCAGCTCCGAACGGGGGATGATCCATAGCGATACCGTGACTCGTTGTCTAACTTGGGGTTTTCCAGTACTGCCATATCAAAATTCGCGGACTGCACTCTGTCATTGACTTGACTACTATGTACTAAGATGATCGTAGCGCCGATACCGAGCCTCTTCAAATCGTTAATATACAAGTCTAGAAAGCCCTCGGCGTCGCCGTTCATCGTTAGAAGTTCAATTTCCAACGGTAATCCCGATTTCACTTCCTTCAAAACGCCATCCTGCGCCTTATAGCCTGCTGCTTCCAACAGGCGTGTAGCTTCTTGCAAATCGCTGGCGAATGGATGGCTAAATCGAGCCGTTAGTGCTTCCACTGGAATCGGCGATCGAAGACCTTGCAGAATTGCTATCTCGCGGGCATCAGGCGGTTCTGCTGAATAAGCTCTGGTCCCCTTCAAAAGGCTGTCCATACGTACAGGCTGCCCGAGGTCCCCATCAACGTTAATGCGGCTGAAATTGAAAGCCATTGTGAGCGCACGTCTGACGCGCATGTCTTGAAATTTCGTTCGTTGGAGATTGAAGCTCAGTCCTATCATCATGGGCTGATTTTGAAGATCACGCTCGATATCGACGGCGTGTGCTGGTATTGACGCTTCCGCCAGATTGCTGGTTTTCTGCTCACCAGTGTTGGGCGCCTCGGCCGGCGGTGCGTCTGGTGTTGGCTGACCTCCTTTGCTAGGAGTCATGAGCTCTGTGGCCAAAGCCATAAAGCTCACCTTTGATGCCGAAGCAGCACTAAAGACTTTGCGAAACCACTCGCGGACATTTGAGCCATCGCTCGTCTGCCCAGCTGTGCATCCGCGCTTTTCGTAATAGTCGATTTGTAGGTCGGTATTGGGATAATCGCGGGACCAATCCCAGAAATGCAATTCGATGGGCGTATCCTTGCCCGCGCATACAAATGGCAGTGTTGCGCTTTTCATACTGGCAGGTGCCAGGTCGCGCCGCCACTTGGCAATTTCTGTAGGATCGCGAGGTTTCAGTCCGTGATTGTCTATGAGTTTGACAATCAATTGGGCCATCCATTGCTGGTTCATGATCCAACTGTCGTCCTGGTCGGGGCTCGCACCGAAGCTGGAATCGTAACCGCGATAGGCAATAGCCAGCGCGGCAGCCGGATCCGCAGGAAGAGCTTTGCCCGCCTGCAGAACATCTGCAAAGTCGGCCAACCGTCTGAAGCCACCTACCGATACCGCCAGCTCGAAGGCCTGGATGATCTCACGATCGCTCCGCTTTTGTACCTTGCCATCGCGCAGTGCCAGCGCCAGGCGATAGCCGCCATCAGCGTCACCGGCTTTTACGAGTGCGCGCCAATGCGACGCTGCTTTCTCGAAATCCGGACCGCCCGGCGCTGCGGGATCGAGCAGTGCATCGGCTGCAAGATAGTGAGCATCCACTTGTCCAAGCCGGATCGCCTCATCAAACCAGCGTAACGCCTGCGGAATGTCTTTTGCTACACCATTGCCGTCACGCAACATGAGCCCAAGGGCACGCTTGGAAACCGCCAAACCGCCAGCGGCTGCGGTCTGATAGAGCTTGAATGCCCGTTGCTTATCGGGGGCGGTCCCGTCACCGCCATCGAGCTTGATATTGGCAAGGTTATGCATCGCACCGATATGACCGGCCTCGGCGGCGAGTTCGTATTGGGTGACGGCTGCGCCGATGCGGCCGGCCTTCTCGACGGCGCGACCAAGTTGGAAACGCAGTCGTGCGGTGACTGGCCCTTTAGCCAGTGCCAGCACGCAGGCGGGCACAGCTAATGTGTGGTCAACATTGCTGGCCGGGACCCCCGCGACGGTGTCCGGGCGCGTGACATCCAAGGGCGAAGCGGCATAGCGATCACAATCGGTGATCTCTTCGGTTGCTGTCGCTGAAGCTCCAATGGCGACATGCTGTGCCTGAGTGAGCCATAAAAACGCGAAACAGAAAGCTCGTGCAATCATGGCCGCCCCCACCCTTGCGACACGCTGTGTCAGCCGCCGTCGTTGCAGCGCCCCGCTAACCAATGAGGTCGGTACTTGTCACAGTCAATAAGGCTTCCGCGAGCTGTGCACTCTGCGATTCGAGTGGACGCGCGATGCGATACCAGTCGCGCAACGCTTCGAGCAGCCTCAACGAGAGAATGACGTACCGCTGCCTCCGGCCGTTGCCGTTGCTGACGCGGATCAGCAGCCGCTTGCTGGTGATATCAGAGACCCTGAGAGCCGCGGCCTTCATAGCGCGCAGTATCGACACTACGACGGCCCCGGTCAGACGCACGGTCATACAAGTGACGGACGACCGATGCGGTCGGATCGAAAGCGGTCGCAAGAATCCGGAATCTACCTCGCCATGATGCACCGTAGCGATCTTCACAGCACCGACAACCGACTCGACGTGCACAAAAAGCACATGCAGTCTGATTGTCCGCGTATCAGGACGGCAGGAATTGGCCCAGTCCGTTTTCGTTCTCGGCTGCTGAAACCTTCCGCTGTCCTCCCAGTAAGCGGACCATGCCCGAAAGTTGGCTCGTTCGGCAACATGACGGCGTTACGAAGATCCGTCTGTTGCGGCAACGGCAGTCGCTGTTGGCGGCCTGAGATGTCTCATTGTTCAAGATGTCGTAGACTCAGAGCACTTTCGTGGAGTGACCCCGGTTAGTCAGGCCCTCACCCCGCCCAATCCAGCACCACCTTGCCGCAGGCGCCCTGGCGCATCAGCGCAAAGCCCTGCGCGTAGTCCGCCGCCTTCATCCGGTGCGTGATGACCTTGCGCACATCGAGGCCAGATTGCAGCATGGCAATCATCTTGTACCAGGTCTCGAACATCTCGCGGCCGTAGATGCCCTTGATGGTCAGGGCCTTGAAAATCACCGTGTTCCAATCGACAGGCATGGCGCCAGTTGGAATGCCGAGCATGGCGATCTTGCCGCCCATGATGAGATGGTCGGTCATCTGCTGGAAGGCGGCCGGCGCTCCGGACATTTCCAGGCCGATGTCAAAGCCTTCGCGCATGCCGAGCCGCTCCATGACCGCGCGCAAATCCTCGCGTGCCACGTTGACGGTGACGGCGTCGGTAACCTGATTGCACAGCTCAAGCCGGTAGCTGTTAACGTCGGTGATAACGATATGC
>JANNSA010000623.1:0-10783 GCA_031402115.1 Hyphomicrobiaceae bacterium
AAGGTCATGCCATCGGGCAGCTTCTTGACGATGTCATGCATCAGGTGCGCCGATACGGTCACCGCTCCGGCTTGCGTCACATCGGCGCCAACGGTCTCGACGACCTCGCGCTCAAGATCAGTGCCCTTCAGCGAAAGCCCATGATCGTTCGCCTTGAGCAGGGCGTTCGATAGGATCGGCAACGTTGTCCGCCGCTCGACAACGCTGGCGACATGGCCCAGCGCCCGGAACAGTTCGCCGCGTTCGATCACCAAGCGCATAAAACAATCCTCGTTCCGGCCAGGGCGCCATTGAGGGCGCGATCCAGGGCGCGATTGGCCCGCCGAATGCACCTCCCTGTCATCTAGCAGGGCAGCCCCGGGAGGCCAAGGCCGCACGATGGCACGGGCCGCGGTGATTCGGGTGCAACTCACTCTCCCCGTTCTGCACGGTGTAGGGGCCAGAGTCGGTAGCCCCGCATAGGTCGCCGCTGAGGAGAATTCAATTCTGGCGATGCAATCGCAATGTAGCAGCGCGCCCGAGTCGCAACTGCTGCAAGTGTCGCGGTTGTGGCATGGCCGGCGTCCGGCGGGACGCCCTTACAGCACGGCCGCCTACCACATCTCGCTGATGCCAAAACGCGAGAAGGAGATTTGAATTGCCCTGGGTCGCCGCTGGCTCGTCCGCCATCGCCGCTGGCACTGGCGCCTTTACTGGGAAAGTGCCCCGCAGAACAGTCAGGGCCACGCAATCTTGCGCGGCCCCAACATGCTGCTATCGTTGCTATCGCGGCAGACCCGCTCGCAGCCTCAGGTGTCGATCATCCGCTTCAGATCTTCGATTTCCAGCCGCAGCCGCGAATTGCCTTCAAGTTCGCCGGTGATCTTGCGAACGGCATGCAGCACCGTCGTGTGATCACGTCCGCCAAAGCGGCGGCCAATTTCCGGCAACGACCGCGCGGTCAGTGTCTTGGCCAGCCACATGCCGATCTGGCGTGGCCACACTATCGAGCGGTGCCGGCGTTTTGACAGGATATCGCCTCGCGTCACGCCATAGTGCTTAGAGACGACACGCAAGATGTCCTCGATGCGGATGCGGCGCGGTTCGATGCCCCGCATCAGATCGCGGATTTCTTTCTCGGCCCGGTCAACCGTGATCGGCTCGTTGCTCATATGGCAGGCGACAAACAGCTTGGTGATGGTGCCATCAAGCTGACGACCGCCATCGGTCAGGCGTTCGGCGAGGAATGCCAGCACGTCAGCTGGAACATCAAAGCTCGGCTCACTCATGCGCTTTTCTTCGACGCGCCGCTCCAGCACTTTCAGCCGCAATTCGTAGTCAAACATGCCGATCTCGGTGACCAGTCCTCCGGACAAGCGCGAGCGCATCCGGGCATCCAGCGTGTCAAGTTGCATCGGCGCGCGGGCCGACGCCACGACCACTTGCTTGCCACCATCGAGCAGGGCGTTCAGCGTATGGTCAAACTCCTGCTCAGTGCGTTCGCCTTGCAGGAACTCCATGTCGTCGACGAGCAGCATGTCCATTGCCCGCAGCTTTTCCTTGAAGGCGTTGGCGCCTTGCGTGCGCACCGCTTCAACGAAGCGATAGCGGAAATGCTCGGCTGTCATGTAGACAACCTTGGCGTTCGGCGTCTTGCGCTTCACTTCCCACGCCAGCGCATGCAGCAAATGCGTTTTGCCGAGCCCGACGCTGGAATGGATAAACAGCGGATTGTAGCGCAGCTGACCGAGCGGCATCTCGGCGATCTGCATGCAGGCAGTGTGCGACATCCGGTTACACGCACCGACCACGAACGAGTCGAAGGTGTAGCGCTTTTCCAGCGGCGAACCGTCAAAACCACTGACGTCACCGGCCGCAACGACACTCACCTCAGGCCGCCGGCGGAGCACCGCCTGGGGCGTTTCACTGTCACCATGGCCCATGATAGACGGTCTGGCGTCCATCATTTCGCCTGGCTCAGGCCGCGACTGGCGTACCGCCGGTCCGCGCTCGCGCACCGTCAGCACCACTTCTTCCGTGCCAGCAATTTCAGCGAGCGCGCATTCGCGCAGCGTCTCGCGGTAGTGATTGTGGATCCAGTTGCGCAGGAACTGCGTCGGTAACGTCAGGTGCAGCGCACCTTCGACCATTTCCCCGCATTCCATCCGTGCGAACCAGCTCGTGAATACGTCCTCGCCAACCCGGCTGCGCAATCGGGTTTTAACCCGTGCAAAGAGTTTGTCGAGCAAGTCGCGTCCGCCGGACCCTGCGGGCCCGTTCAGGTCGGGTGATAAAGACATGATAACCCCTTGCAGTGAACACAAGTCACACAGTCGAGGCACGTTTCCCGTGCGAACCACCGCCCAGCGGATCGCCAACGCACACCAACCATGCCCAGAAAACTGGACTACCCTTGAACCCAGGGCAGCCCATCCGCCTTCCACCCCTGGGTGCCGCGGCGTCGCCGGGCGTCCAGTGGTCCTTCAAATCCATCCGCCACATTGAAGCAGCGGGCATGCCCGGCAGCATGCATGGCAACCGCAGCGCTGTGGCTACGAGCTCCGGACCTGCAGATGAAGTAGAGTGGTGCCGTTGCTCCGACGCCAGATTGGTCTAATGCGGAGCGGCACTGAGAAACAAACGCATCATTGAGGCGATTGTCAGGATAAGACTGCCATTCAATCAGAACTGCACGACGGCCAATGGAGCTCAGGTCGGGCATGCCGACATAGGCCCATTCAGCATGGGTGCGCACGTCAATCAATTGGGCTGAGGAATCGGTGCTCAAACATTCCCACGCCAGCGGCGCTGCAACATCCTCGATACCCGAGCCTGACAGCCCAACCACCATATCAACACGCCCCCACGCGACTACCAGAACGACTTTGAGGCCGGACCCAAACAAGCTGTGCACAAACTCTGTCCACACCGGCAAGACAAGGACGCGAAAGCCACCGCGTCTCCGGTCCACTGCAGCGGTGATAGAGCATCATAAACCGGCGCGCAACTGACCCGACCATGTCACCCAGATGCAAGGGAAGGTGCCGCCACAAGCTGGGGAAACGAGTCAGAAGTCGTGGATAACTTACTGCCAAAGCGCCAGGAATCCGGACACGCAAGGCTGCATTGGCCTGTCACTTAGGCGTCATCAATTTACAACAGATTCTACTTGCGCGATCAGGTGGCGGTGTCCGCGACCGCCTGTCACGAGCGTCCGCGGGTGGGGGACAACCTGTTTGAATCTCTGACAAATGAAACGGGCGGGGCGAATGTTGTCCGCTGCCCGCCCGCCTGATTCCGTTGTGCCAATCTGCAACAGCAGATTTATTGTCGAGCAGCTCCGCAGCCGCGCCCCGCTTTGCCTACGCTGAGGCCACCAACTTGTTGATTCTGGCCGTCAGCCGCGACACCTTCCGGCTGGCGGAATTCTTGTGGATAAGACCCTTCTGAGCTGTGCGCATCAGCTCAGGTTCAGCCGCATGCATCGCCACCAGAGCTGCTGGCTTGTCGCCGGCGGCCAATGCCTCTTCAACTTTGCGGATGCTGCCGCGCATGCGCGTGCGGCGGTTCTTGTTGACGGCGGCGCGGCGGACGGCCTGCCGGGCGGCTTTCTGGGCGGATGATGTGTTGGCCATGGGTGCTTCCTGAGGGTGCTGCCTGAGATCGACGAAAGTTCAGCCGCGATCGATGACCGTGACCGGTTGCGGTTTAAGTCTGACTTCTGGCGGGGTCCGACAGGATTTGTGCGCCAAGGCCTCGATCGGACGCGAGCCCGGCCCGTAAACCTGGCCAGTAGAAGGCGCGCGCCGCACCGAGGATCGACCGCCGCCGCCCCGAACTGACGTCAGAAAATGAGGTACGCGCACGCCGAACAAACGGCATGACGATTGCTTGCTATAGCTTCGCAGGGTCCGCGGGTCAACGTCTTGGCTCGCGGAATCAACGCGCTGGAGCAGTCAATGGCCCGCGACGACTTTCACGAACGGTTCGAAGCGAGCGCCGCCAAGCTCCCGTCAGAACGCTCCACCGGCTTAGTATTCACAGCTGTCTTGCTGATCGTGGCGCTGATCTGGCGTCACCACGCCACCGTCGCCGTGAGCGCTCTGGCCCTGGCTGGCCTACTGGCGGTGACCAGCTTTGCGCTTCCACGCTTGTTGAAGCCACTCAACATCGTTTGGTTCAACTTGGGACTGGTGCTGCACCGGATCGTCAATCCGCTGGTGATGTTTGTGCTGTTTGCCGTGGTTATCGTGCCAGCCGGCTTGGTCATGCAGATGGTCTACGACCCCTTGCGCAAGTCGGCGCGCCGGCAGCCGCTCGACAGCTACTGGATCGCCCGCGACAAAGCCACCGAGCCGCAATCATCCATGCGCAACCAGTTTTAAGAGTGCGCGGCGTTGGGACTGCACTGGCGCAACGGGCGAAGGCGCATCACGGCAACGGCGGCAGCGCAGCCTGGGCTTTCTTGCTGAGGCCAGCTCGGACCAACCGGTAGGACGCCGCCAGCCGCTGCTGGAGTTCCGCTTGGTCCATGTCCCAGGACAGGCTGATCCAGGAGCGGTGGAAATACGCAGCCTTGGTGCCAACGCCGGCCTCGATCAGCATTTGCGCGGCCTCGATGCTGTCGGTTTTTACCGAGACGCCAGGTGTCACGGCGCCAATGCAAGCGAACATCTTGCCTCCAACCTTCCAGGCATCATGGCCGCCGCCCCAAGGGTCGGAGACCTCAGCGCCCGGCAAAGTGGCGCAAATGCTGTTGACCGTGTCTCTGCTCATGACGGGCGTGGCACCAATCTTGCTCGCATAGCGTCAGGCTATCATCGCCGCGCCCGAGGGGCAAAGCGACTGATCGCAACGAATGTTCGGCTGAGGACTGAGTGCATGGTGTCGCTTTTGCGTGAGTTCGTGGCCTATCTCAGCGTCCGCAAAAAGTGGTGGCTGATGCCGATCATCCTGATCCTCGGCATCGTTGGCGGCCTGCTGCTGCTGGCCAAGGGCTCGGCGCTGGCGCCCTTCATCTACACTGTTTTCTGAGCCTCCCCGCTCGCGAAAGGCCGGTTGCGATGGCACGTCCGGTGCGCATACTCGGTATCTCGGCTTACTACCACGATAGCGCCGCCGCGCTGATCGAGGACGGCGTGATTGTTGCCGCAGCCCAGGAAGAGCGCTTCACCCGCAATAAGCATGACGCTAGCTTTCCCGAACACGCGATCCGCTCGTGCCTGGACATTGCTGGCATCGATCTTGATGCGGTCGACCACATCGCGTTCTTTGAGAAGCCACTGATCAAATTCGAGCGGCTGCTGGAAACCTATCTCGCCAACGCGCCGCGCGGTTTCAGCTCGTTCCGCACGGCGATCCCCGTCTGGGTCAAAGACAAGCTTTTCCAGAAGCTCAACCTAGAAGCCGCCCTGAAGCCTTTGGCGCCGTCAGGCAAGATGGACGGCAAACTGCTGTTCGCCGAACACCACCAGAGCCATGCAGCTTCGGCGTTTTATCCATCGCCGTTCGACGAAGCCGTGGTCCTGACCATGGACGGCGTTGGCGAATGGGCCACCACCTCGGTTTCCCTTGGCCGTGGCAACACGCTCACCCCGGTGCGCGAGTTACGCTGGCCGCACTCGCTTGGGCTGCTCTACTCGGCGTTCACCGCCTACACCGGCTTTCGCGTCAATTCCGGCGAGTACAAGGTGATGGGGCTGGCGCCCTATGGCGAACCGCGCTTCACCGACCGCATCCTGACCGACCTGATGGACCTGAAACCGGATGGCTCGTTCTGGCTCGACCAGAGCTATTTCGACTACGCCACGGGCCTGCGCATGACGGCGCGCAAGTTCAACGACCTGTTCGGACCGCCGCGCCGGCCCGAGGACCGGCTGACGCAGCGTGAAATGGACCTGGCGGCGTCCATCCAAAAGGTCACGGAAGAGGTGATGCTGCGGATGACGCGCGAGCTGCGGCGCGCCTACGGCATACCCAATCTCTGCTTGGCTGGCGGCGTCGCGCTCAACTGTGTCGCCAACGGCAAGGTGCTGCGCGACGGCGCTTTTGAGCGCATCTGGGTGCAGCCAGCCGCAGGCGATGCTGGTGGCGCGGTCGGCGCGGCACTCGCTGCCTGGCACGATCACCTCAGCCAACCCCGCAGCACGCAAACCAGGCGCGATGGAATGCGTGGCAGCTATCTCGGACCTGAGTTCGCTCAAGCTGACATTGAGCAGCGCCTGATGGCAGCTGGCGCCCGGTTCGAAGTAATCGCTGACGACAGCCAGTTGCTGCAACGCACCGTCGACGCGCTGGCTGGCGGCGAGGCCGTCGGTTGGTTCCAGGGCCGCATGGAGTTCGGGCCGCGCGCGCTCGGTGGCCGCAGCATCCTCGGCGACCCGCGCAACCCCGAGATGCAAAAGACGCTGAACCTGAAGATCAAGTTCCGTGAAAGTTTCCGGCCATTCGCACCGTCAGTGCTGGCTGAAGATGTCGCTGACTATTTCGAGTTCACGGGCGACAGCCCCTACATGTTGATGGTCGCCGATGTGGCGCGCCAACGCCGGTTGCCGATGCGCGCCGCCGACGCCCAGCTGTTTGGCATCGACAAGCTCAACGTGCTGCGCTCGGACATCCCGGCCGTCACCCATGTCGACTATTCCGCCCGCATCCAGACCGTGCACGCCGAAACCAACCCGCGCTATCACCAGCTGATCAGCGCCTTTAAGCAGCGCACCGGTTGCCCGGTGTTGGTCAACACCAGCTTCAACGTGCGTGGCGAACCGATCGTCGGCAGCCCTGAGGACGCCTTCCGCTGCTTCATGGGCACGCACATGGAAACCCTGGTGATCGGCAATTGCCTGCTCGCCAAATCCGCCCAGGATCCTGCTCTGGCCGAGGACTACAAAGACAAGTTCACGCTGGATTAGCTGCCACTGCCGGTGCCCGGACGTAGGGCAGAATAGGCCTCTGGCCGTATTCCGCCATCCTCGGCAAGCACTTTGCCGTGCGTGACGCCGGCCACCGGGCCTTATATGTATCTCTGACGCCAGCCCCCCAAGCGCCGGAGAGCCATGATGAGCGACCGCCCCCGTTCCCCCGACGATTACGACACCATCCCCCAGGACGCGATCAACCTGTACGACCAGTTCACCCACGGAGCGATTACGCGGCGCGACTTCCTCGACCGGCTGGCGCTGCTAGCCGGCGGTACGGTGGCCGCGACCGTGCTGCTGTCGCGGCTGCACAACGACTACGCCCGCGCCGCCATGGTCACCGAGGACGATGCGCGGCTGATAACGGAAACGGTCAACTTCGCCAGCACCGATGGCCCGATGACGGGTGCGCTGGCGGTGGCCAAAGACGGCCCCGGGAAGCGCCCGGTGCTGATCGTGATCCACGAGAACCGCGGGCTCAATCCGCATATCAAGGATGTCGCCCGGCGCATGGCACTGGAGGGCTTCCTCGCCATCGCCCCTGACGCGCTCGGCCCCGACGGCGGCACTCCGGCCAACGAGGACGCGGCGCGCGACATGTTCGGCAAGCTCGAACCCGCCAAGGCTACAGCCCGGCTACTCGGCGCTGTAGAGTTTGCCAAAGCGCACCCTCGCGGCACCGGCAAGGTTGGCTGCGTCGGCTTCTGCTGGGGCGGCGGCATGGCCAACCAGCTGGCCGTGGCTGCACCGGACATGGCGGCGGCGGTATCCTACTACGGCCGCCAGCCCGACGCTGCCGGCGCGGCAAGGATCAAGGGATCCGTGATGCTGCACTATGCCAGCAAGGACGAGCGCATCAACGCCGGCATGGCCGCCTACGAGGACGCCCTGAAGGCCGCCAAGGTCGACTACCAGCAGTTCGTCTACGACGGCGTCAATCACGCGTTCAACAACGACGCCAACCCCGCCCGCTATGACAAGACCGCCGCCGACCTGGCCTGGGGCCGCACGGTCGCGTTCTTGAAAGCCAAGCTGGCCTGATCGCGGTCGCACGTTGCTTTGTTTAAGGACGACAGGCCGCCGCATAGATGGCGTTGCATCGAGGCAAGATGCTGATCGGTTGTCGTCGGGCGGAATCGGTCCCTGGCCGTATTCTGCCCGACGATTGGCGCCGACACTACGTCGCGGTTACTCGATCGCCCACACCACCGTTACCGACACTTCCAGCGTCTGCTCGCCGGCCGCGATTGGCACGGCGTCCGCCTTTTCGGCCATCGCCATGCGCGCCATCGGCACCGGGCCGGCCGAACCGCCGCCCTCGCTGATGGTCAGCACCGCGCCAAGCTTCACGCCAGCCGCCTCGGCATAGACTTCGGCCTTGCGCCGCGCCGCCAGCACCGCGCCTTTGCGCGCCTCGTCCTGCAACGTGTCCGCCTTTGAGACCACGAACTGGATGCCATTGATCTGGTTCGAGCCCGCCTGCACGACGCTGTCGAGCACACCGCCGACCTTGGTGACGTCACGGACCCGGATCGTCACCTGATTGGCGACCGTGTAGCCAACCAGTTTGAGTGGGCTATTGTCCTGATTGTATTGGTACTTTGGCTGCACTGAAAAATCGGAAGTTTGGATATCCTTGGCTTCCAACCCAGCGGCCGTCAGGCTGGCGATCACCTCGCTCATCGCCTTGCTATTGGCGGCGACGGCGTCCTTGGCGCTCTCAGCCTCGGCGATCACGCCGGTGTTGATCACCGCCATATCCGGCACGGCCGTCACTTGACCCGAAGCATTAATCGTCAGCGTTCGTGCAGCGAGCTTCATGGATGCGGTTTCCTGGGCATAGCTGGCGGTAATCGGTACCAGACTGGCGATAGCCGCCATGACGAGGCACGCCGCGCCGGCAAGTGCCTGGCGACGGCGCCAGCGCTGATGCGCTGCCGCTGCCATCAGATCAGTTGATTGGTCAAGCATTGGTGGTCCTGCTGGTTGGGCGCAAGCGGGCTCAAAAGCTGTCAGTCCGCTCCGGCGCGCCGAGTGCGTGAACTGACAGCTTCGCCACCGATTGTGCTGGAACTGGGCCGGAACAACGGCGGTCCTGCTAATCCAGCGCGCGTGTCAGAAGCCATCCTCGCGCGGCGGCCCTCGTTGGCCCATATCCGCCGCGAAGCTGGCTTCCAGAGTCTGTTCCAGCTGTAAGAGATCGTCGGGCACGGGCAAGCCAAAGCCGCGCAGCTCGCCGATCTGCTGCATCACCTGCTGGTGCAGTTCATGTTGATCCTCGGGCCGGTCGCGCGCTTGATCCATCAACATGCCGATCCGCGCCTTGATGCTCTCGAATGCCATCACGCTTGCTCCTGGAGTGGGCTCCTGTAGTGGGCTCCTGTAGCTGGCTCCTAATACGTCGCCTCCCCTCACGCCAGCGCCTGCTCAAACCACCATGCGCCGTCCCAGGGCGGCAGGGAAGTGAGCTGAACTCGCTCAACCCGATCAGCAGCCAGATAGTTCCATGAAAGAAGCCGGCCCAGGGGAATCCGGAGAACGTCGTTTCTGACTGATCAGGCTGGCCAGGAAGTCATCGTCCCAGGCCGCGACCTTTGCGTTTGAGGCGCATGCTGTCTTTGCCGGGCGCGCGGCGCGGCCGGCTGCTAGCCATGTGCTTGACGGTGGCGAAGTTGGCCGGCGCATTGGCCGTGCGGATGCGCCATCGGCCATGATGGGCGTTTCTGCGGTGTCGGTGTAAAGCTCCGTCTCGACAACGAAACTTTATGTTATTCCAATTCGTTAGGTTGCGCCCATCATTTCAGAGCCGACTTTCCGGTGAATAAATCGGGCTAGCTTGCTCCACGAATTTCGTACTGATGAAGCGGTTTCGGCAAGCCAACTCGGAGCCGACATCGGGAAGGCACTCTTTCGTTGATCCTCGTAATTACTATGCAAACTGCCGAGGGGTGCAAGGATGCCTCTTTGTCACCGACGCCGAACATCCGTCTCGGATCGGGGAACGGAACGGACGGCACCAATCAAAGTCTGACCTACCCGCGGCGACCGCCTTTGGGTGTCGCAGCCCAGCTTACTCGCCAACTGCTTCAAGATGCATCCCCGCAAGCTTGCGCCGCATTTTCACCGGCTGCGCCTCGCCTATGGTCGCCCACGAAAGGGGTACCAGCAGATGGCGGACTATTTTGTCACTCAGCATCCGGGCGCGAACGAGTGGGCCGCTTGTCGTGGCATCACCGCCACCCGGATCGGCCATTTGACACCTCAGCTGATCGCAGCCCTTGAACCCGGGGACCGGGTCATCGGTGTCTTGCCGTTGGCGCTGGCGGCCGGCGTCAACGCGCGCGGCGCCCGGTTCATCGCGCTGGAAATGGAGGTGCCCGAGGCCGTGCGCAAGGCCGGCAAGCAGGAGTACACCGCCGCGCAGATGCTGTCGTTCGGCGCGCGGCTGCAGGAAAATCGGGTGGAAGCCATTCGCGGGGAGCTCGAATCATGACGGGGTTCAGGCGCTTTATCAGGTTCGCGGGATTGTCGTTGGGCGGGGCGTTGGCGGCGCTGCTGATCTCGGTCGGGGCCAGCGCTGCATATGAACTGATCCGGGCTTGGCCCGCCCTACCGGTTGCCATTGGCCTGCTGCTCGCTGGGCTGGTTGTGACCTACCTTGTCCTGCATCACAAGTTTGCGTGACCTGTGCTGGCGCGGGTCGGTCTTGCGCGGCACGGGCAGCGAGACAGGAGCGCAACGAGGCTGGCGTCGAGACGGCGGCGCAGCGTCGCGATCGAATTGGGGAGGTGCCGTTCAGGCCGCAATGGGGGAGCCTCTGGGTCGATAACTTTTGGGAACGGCAAGTCTTTGGATGAAATCGCGGGATCGATCTCCCGAGGCGGGAA
>JANNSA010000624.1:0-5820 GCA_031402115.1 Hyphomicrobiaceae bacterium
CTTGACCCGACCTACGGTACCGGGCGTCCGCTACTCCGCCGCCTTCATCTGGGTGCGCTTGAGCATCCCTGTAGGTCGGGTCAAGCCCTTTGCGCGACCCGACGCCGCACGGACGGACCATGAGTTTGGCTCCCTTCGCTATACGACGGGCGCCACCCATGGACTCTGGTCGCGCCGAGCGTCCGCCGTGGGGTGTCGGGTCGCGCGAAGGGCTTGACCCGACCTACGGTACCGGGCGTCCGCTACTCCGCCGCCTTCATCTGGGTGCGCTCGAGCAGGGTCATGAGGCTGCGGCGCCAGGGATCGGCGGTGACTGCGGTGACGCTGCCATGGCCCAGACTCGCCAGTTCGATCGGCCGACCGCCGCTGACGCCTTGCACGCCCGTGCGCAGCGGAATCGTCGTCAAACGCGGCGGCGCCAGGCGCCCATTCTGACGCGTATCTTCCAGCCGGTCCGACAGCACCAGCCGCGACACATCATCGGTATAGTCGCGCGACGCGAACATCATCAGCACGAGGCTGGAGAGGATGTGCAGATTGCTGTTGACGGTGTGCTGCAGCGCATCGACCAAACCGCACAATTCGCCAGCGTCACGCGGGTCTGATTTCAGCTTAAAGGCGAGCAGTTTTTCCAGCGAAATCAGCGTCAGGTCAAAGCCCATGACGCGCGTCTCATCGGTATCCAGTTCGACAACACGCAGCTCAATGCGGCTGTCGCGCATCAGATTGACATCGTGCAGATCAATCCGCCGAATCGCGCTATTGATCTGTTCAGCGAGGTTGAGCAGTGTCGTCTCAGCCTTGCGCACGTTGATCGGTTCGCCACGCGACCGCAGCGCTTCGATGTGCGAACGCGCTTGCGTCAATTGCGTCTCGATGCTGTCGAGCGCCGTGATCGCCGCCGCCAACCCGTAGATGTGGGCGTCGATGGTTTTCAGGCTGCTGTGATAGCTGTTGGCGAGTTCCTGCCCGGCGCCATCGCCGTGTACGACAGCAAGCTTAGTGCCTTTGGACGACATGGCGATCGGTGCCGGCAGCCGGATCGGCTCCTGGGCGAATTCCAGTTCGTCATCGTGCAACAGGCCAGCGCCGACTTCACTGATGCGCAAGTGATCATTGGACCGGCCCACATGCGTCCGGCTCTCGGTGATCCCACTCGCCCATGCCTGAACAGCCCCTCGATTGTTCAATCCCCCAACCCTCCACCACACACGGTACTGCAGCCCCACGGTCACAGTGAAGGCACAATCGCGGCTTTTTTTGGCAGCGGCAAGGACGCACTGGGGCCAAGGCGAACTGGGAATTGTGCCGGCGTGACATTGGTCTGACCAACTCTGCCGGCAATGCCGTCGCTGCAAGCTGAGAGGCGTGCCGGCCGGCCATTAATGTACCGGCACGAACAGACGTGCCGGACCGCCTTAAGTTTGGCATCTGACGCGTGCTATGGAAGTTGGATCAAGGGGATCGTTGCGTATGACTGAGCGGGGGGACAATGGCTGGGACGCGGTTCAATCCGCGCCGGATGGGCTATTGCCTTCGACCCGTGCACAGTCTGGCGCGGATTTTGGCACCACCCAATCAGAGGCCGAAATCGCGGCGCTGAAACAGAAAGTGATGACAGCAGTTCGCTCGGCGATCTCCGAGAGCATCCTGGAACGCAACCCGGCATCGGCGCCGGTTGCCCTCGTTGATCTCGACTTCTCGATGCCGGTGACACGGAATGCGGCGATGCCGCCGCTGGCTGGTCTGGCTGAGGCAAGCTCGGACGCAACCCTGTATCCACGGGCTGACCAGTCGCCAGCCCTGGTGCTCGGGCCGGTCCGCGCCCATGCGCCCCGCTATCACAGCGGCGGCTTGTGGATCGGCGCCTTGGTCCTGACTGGCTTGCTCGGGGTCGGCGGTGGCGTGCTGGCATTTCCCGATCTAGGCCGCAGCTGGGTCCCGCCACCTGCGCAACCGATCGCCGTTGGCCGCCCTGCGCCCAGCAAACCCTTGGCGAGCAAACCCGCGGCGAACCAGTCCGAGCCTGAAAGCGTTGCAGCGGCAGCCGTGGCGGTCGCACTGGGCGGTGCCGCCGCGCAACCCGCGCCGCCGGCGAACGTCAAGCTGGCTTCAATTGAACCTGCCCCTGTCGCCGCAAGCGAAAGCGTCAGTTCACCTCCGGCCCAATCTCTGCCTGCCCAGTCACCGCCACGCGACACGCTGAGCAAAGCGGTAACCTTGGCGCCCGCCGTCACGGGACTTGCCGCGTTCCGTGAGGCGCAGTCGCAACTTGGGCTCGGCGAAATCGCCAGCGCCCGGGCACGGCTGGTGCCGTTGTTCGCATCGGACCTGGACGAGACCCACAAAGCCGACATCGCCTTTGCGTTAGCGCGCAGCTTCGATCCGTCGTTCCTGGCAGCGTTGAAAACCGCCGACGCCACCGCCGACGCGGCCGAGGCAGAACGCTGGTACCGGCACTGGTACGCCCTCTCCGTCAAGACCGGCAGCGTCTCCGATCGCGTCATGCTGGAGCGGCTGTTGCGCTCGCTGAAGTAAGCGACTTCAAACACCAATCGCCGCGTATTCATCGGTAAACTCGGTTGCGAATGCGCAGGGTGCGAAAGGCGTTCTCCAGGCCGTATTGCACCGAAACAGGCCGCAGCCAGCCTCTGGTGCGATACGGCGAAGACGCCTTTCGCACCCTACGGCGCCGCACAACCGCACTCGCGGTGATTCACTTGGTGTGCTGACTGTCCCAAGCGCGCCGGTGTCGCTGCTCACAGTGTTCCTCGCCGCCGGATTGAACGGTTGACGCCGTGACAACGACCCATCACCGGCACCGCATTTGGGGTTGCCGTGCAGCGGGGAACGAACCATGGGCTTGATGCGCGGCTTGCTGATCACCGTGGCCTGGCTGCTGAGCTGTATGGCAGCGTCTTACGCGCTCAATCAGGCCGGTGTGCCGCTGTCGCCGTTGCTGATCAACCTGGTTTTCTACGCCGGTCTGCTGGCGCTACCGATAGCCGGGCTGATCCGGCGAGATTGGTTGATGGCGCTGGCGCCAGCGGCATTCCTGGCGGCGTGGGCCGCCATTTCCGAGGGCCATGCGCAACTGTTGATGGCGCGCGCCGGACCTGAACTCGGGGCGCAGGCACTGCCACCGCTCGGCAGCATCGACACACTTTCGGTGGCGGGCCGTGGCGGGCTGAACGTCAACGCCGCACGCACCGGCGGGGTGTCGTCGCTGATGGAGTGGGAATGCCGGAGCTGGTGCGCCAGCGCCTTGCGCCAAGGCAAAGTTCGCACCCTGGTGCTGCGCGAGCGTCCCGGACCTGACCTCAAGGCATTCCGGGCATTCCGATTGGCCAGCGGCGCGGCTTGCGCCAGCGCCGACACCGAGGCCACCGCCCGGCAGCGGCAGCTCACTAAGGACGCCAACGCCACGCCAGACTGCATCACCTCGGAAGCCCGCGACAGCCTGCCCGACGGCATTCACCTCAACATGATCCAGCAAACCGGACTGGTTGGCGCTGGCAGCCTGTGCTGTCAGAGCGCGCGCTTTACGCGTGTCGAGGCAGGCGGGGAAACGGAACTTGCGCATTGGCGGATGGGCAATGCCACGACGGTGTTGCCGCTACCCGTGATTCTTTCAGGCTTGGCCGGCGGCTCGGGCGTCACAGCCCATTTCATGGCGCGCGACGTGCCGCTCGGCACGCCCTACTGGTTCGATGGTGCCCTGGATGCGGTTTTAAGTGCGCCAGTCACATGGCGCAACTAGCCAGCGCGCGCTGGCGGCGGGCGCAATTAACCAGTGCACGCGCGCCCCCTCAACTCTGGGGGCGTTCGCCGACCTTGTTGCCGGGGCGCCAACCGCCGGCGAGGTCGCGCGCCTGCTTGATCCAGTTATCGCGCTCGAGCCGGCCGCTATAGTCTTCGACTTGCGCCTCGAACCACGCGATGTTCGCAGGTGTCCAGGCGGCGATCTGGTCAAAGTGCCAGATACCCATGCCATACATGCGGTTCTGCATTGTCTCGGCAACGCCCCAGATCAGCGTCAGGTCGTCGCCCTTGCCATTGCGCGGCTGCGTCAGCAGCGGCGGCGCGCCAACACTGCTGGTGCCAACACTTCCGGCACCAGCCAAGGCCACGCTAGCCAAGATTAAGGCCGGCGCTGCCGCCACAGCCGGCTCGGGGCGGTTGTTCAACAGCGTTGTCACATTTGCAGCCGCGCCGTTCCGGGGCGTGGTGACTGCTAAGGCTGGCGCCAAAGCCGCGCTTGGCGCGGCAACAGCCGGGGCGCTGGCGGGGCCAGCGACAGCGGCAACGGCAACGGCGGTCGCCGCCGCCTCGGCCTTGGCGCGCGCACCGGCGACGCGGTCTTCAAACGCCTGCAGCCAGCCGCCGAGGCGCGATCCGTCGGCCAGGGTCGGGTCCGTCAGGGTCGTGGCGCCGCCCTCGGGCGCCGACAATTGCCGCAGCACCTGCGGACCCTTCGCCACCGGTTTGCCATTGGCGAAGCCATCCAGCACGCGCTCGAAGCGATCGGCGTCAAGGTCTTCCCAGGTGTCGCTGCCGACCATGATCATTGGCGCGTTGACGCAAGCGCCGAGGCATTCCACTTCCTCCCATGACAGCGCCCCGTCAGCCGACAGATGCAACGGCTGCGGATGAATGCGGCGCTTGCAGGCATCGATCAGCTGGCCAGCGCCGCGCAGCATGCACGGCGTTGTACCGCACACCTGGATGTGCGCTTTGGACCCGGTCGGGGCGAGCTGGAACATCGTGTAGAAGGTCGCGACCTCAAGCACGCGAATATAGGCCATGTCGAGCATAACGGCGACACCGCGAATCGCCGGATCAGTGACCCAGCCTTCCTGCTCCTGCGCGCGCCACAACAGCGGGATCACCGCCGAGGCCTGCTTGCCAGCCGGGTATTTCTTGATCGTCGTCGCGGCCCATTCCCGATTGGCGGGCGTGAAAGCAAACGCTGACGGCTGGTCAGGATGCAGGCGACGGACGGCCATGGCGCACCGAATGCTAGGCCGGCCGCGTCACGCGCGGTCGCCGGCGATGATCAGACGCCACCACCTATGCCGCGAACCACCTGCTGGCAAGCTCCGGCGCAACCATCGTGCGCCGCTGCGCCGAGACATCGCAGCTCTGCGACGGGTTGCTGGCCGCTTGCCTAGTGGTTTGCTGATCAGTGGCCGATCACGACCCAATAGGCCGCTACGCCAAACATCGGACCCATGGCCGACGCCACAATAGCGTACAAGATCGATTTAGCCACAACGCGTACCCCGCAACCAATACAGGCCGCAAACTGCGGTAGCATCGACAGCTACCGGAAAGTGACACATCGCCCAACGCGGCACTCCCTTGACAATACCCAAAAGACACAGGTCGCGCACCTGTTTTCCACGTGTATGGATGCTCACAGAATCGTGAATGCACAGTTTGTATGTGCACATTGCGCCGTATTGCCCTTAAGAACCTGATGATGCTTGGAAATTACCCAGCTTCTCGCGATAATTTGTGCGCTGCACAATTGTTGGTGAGCTGTGGATGAGTTACGCGTGAATGCGGTCAGGACACCCTGCCCAACTATGGCCGTCATGCTGCGTCACGCCAGTGGTGAGGTGAGGGCTTGAGGTAACAAGACTGGGGATACCTGTGCTAGATGTGCGCGTGCTCGCGGAGGGACACGGGCACAACAGCGGTTGCGCGTCGGTGTGTTTGGGTTCGTGAGTGGGGACGAGTAGGGCATATGGGGCAATCTATCGCGGTGATGAACACGAAGGGCGGCGTCGGTAAATCGACGATCGTCATGGCGCTGGC
>JANNSA010000625.1:0-4231 GCA_031402115.1 Hyphomicrobiaceae bacterium
ATCAATGCTGTAAGGGCCACGAAGCCACCTCCTGCAACAGCTATGGCAGCCGCAGGATTGGCATCCAGGAACACACCCAATTCACGAATGCGTCCAAGATCCCACCAACCGGCCTCTTGACCGACCACAGCATTCAACGTCACGAAAATTGTTGCTACGATTAAAACGGCGTTCAAAAGCACATAGGACAGAATCAATCGCTTTATCCGATCCCAATTCCTATTTTTTGATTTGATCAAGAATGATCGAGTTGGAACATCAAAATATTTTGACCTGCTGCTTAGCCAGCGACGTGCCTGAGTCTTGTCATTTCCAGTCAACAAATACATATGCCGCCTAGATTTCGGTGCAGCTTTCCATTTTTGCGCCTGATCTGCGGCACGCGCCCGCCAAGCAATGAACTCTCGCTCTAGATCCAGCCACCTTCTCAACATGGGCCATTCTCTAAGCAGCACTTCGTGCGCCACCTCCGCTGTTGGTACGCCATACTCACTACTCGTGACAACCAATCTCCACTCAGGGTTTGCAAGTGTCTCCGCTAATTTCCATTCATCCGCAGAAGCGTCTCGCTTGGACAACCGCTGGCGAACTGGTTCGCCGAATTGGTTCACCACAGCCAATTTCAACGCAAACATTTGCTGGATCGTGTGGATCTGCCTTGAAAACAGTTTGACAAAATTGTCAGCGCGATCCGTCACCGTCTTTCTAACATCAAGAAGAGTGCCTTTATCATAAGCACTAAGGATGCCGTCGCCTCTCCGTTGCATCCGGCTCCAAGCTTCCGTAAAAAAATCTGCAATAAGTGGTAACGCGCCGGCTTGACCCGCCATTGCTTCAACCGACATTTCGCCCAGGTTCGGCGGTTCGAGGATTACACCAAGAAGCTTGGCTGGTTCGGTCAACACTCGGTTAAAGGCGGAAGCCGAAAGCGGCAGCAGGTCGATGCGCTCCAGCAGCGGAAAGAGATGTTCGCTGGATTGGAGTTCGCCATAGTAATCTGATCGCATTGTCATTAGAACCGTGAGCTTAGGCGATTGGACGCTTTCGGCAATAAGCTTTGAGAATGCCCGAGATTGTGTTGGCGGACACCTGGAGTAAAGCTCCTCCGCCTGGTCTAAGTACAGGACGTATCGTTTTGGCGCACTGCCCCCCAGTTCATCACGAATCCGCGCGTCGGTCGCATCGATCAGGTCAGTGAGCTTGGCATCGCCGCGCGATAACAGTTCTGTCCAGCTGTTTCTTGCAACAATTCGATCTGCACTTGTCGCTTCCGGGTACCAGAGATTGACGAACGTTCCGACCAATGCGGCGAACGGATCGCTGCCTGGTCGGACTGTCAGATACAGCCACTTGCGGCTCTCCTCAAGACCTGTGGGCCACGGCCGGTCGACGCTCGGCCATTTCTGGCGCTTCAAGCTCGCCACAACTCCTGCCTGGATCAGAGACGACTTGCCAGCACCTGAGTTCCCCAATACACTTATTATTCTGCTTCTTGCACCAGAAATTGCTTCTAGTATTTGCTCTATTTGGACTTCCCGACCAAAGAAATAGTCAGCGTCTTGCTCCTCTAGCGACAGAAGACCTCTGTACGGATTAATGGTCTTCCATTTCTCGTTAGTTGTTGATCGCGAGCCACCATCAAACGCCGCGATAATCATTCCGAGCATGGCTTGCGATGTTGGCTCAGTGGCGTGCAACCATTGCAACTGGGACATACCGGGGAGATTAGGTATTGGTCCCTTCATGGGATCAGCAATGATAATCGGAAGCAGCACGAAAGTGGTTGCATCTCGGAGCTTGCGATTATGGGCTTCGTAATATTCGGCTTTTTGCCAATTGCCCAATGTATGGTTGACAAGGATAACAAAAGCGTCGGCTCGGGAGATAGCGTCGTAGAGTTCTGGTAGCCAGAACTGCCCTGGTCGGAGATTGTTTTGATCGACAAAAACCTCTATGTCTGGTCGAGCGCGCTCGATTGAAGTCTTGAGGGACTCGGCTATCTGGCGATCGGGCGAGTGATACGACAGAAAGACCTTCACTCTTGATCTCCTGAAAGTTTAGTTATCATCGACTTTCTCCAAGACAATCAGGACAATCAGGGACAGTATATTATTTATCCTAGGACAATAAGGGACAGTATTGGACTGCCCCCCGCAAGTGAGACAGGATTATAAGGGACACTATCTGGACCGCACCCTATGTCTGAGACACGATAAATCGGGACGGGTTGATCTGACGGTGTATAGTCGGTGGGCCGGTGAAGCGGAAGCGGGCTCTGCTGGGAAGCAACTCGCCGAGGAAGAGCCGGCCAGGAACTCACAGTGATGCCGTTGCCGCTGGCGGCCTGTCCGGCAGTGACGGTCATTGGGTCGCTTTCTCGCATCGGCATCACTGAAGATTTCTGCATCCCTTAAAAATCCACCTTCACCTTCACGCCGCAGCCGCCACGCTGGCAGCGGTTACCGGCCGGGCCACCCGTGCGGCTGCCGCGTGGTCCGCCTCGAACTCCTCTGGTGGCTTGTAGGCGAGCGCCGAGTGCAGCCGCTGGCGGTCGTAGACGGTCTCGATGAACGGCCCGATCTTGCCCCTCGCCGCGCCGGCGTCGCGGTAGCTGCGGCCGTCAACCTCTTCCGTCTTCAGTGTTTTCATGAAGCTCTCGGCCTTGGCGTTGTCGTACGGATTGCCGATCCGGCTCATGCTCGGCAGAATATCGTGCTCCGCCAGCAGCGCGGCGTAGTCACCGCAGGCGTACTGCACACCGCGGTCGGAGTGGTGGATCAGGCTGTGCGGTTTTGGCGTCCGGGCGGCGAGGCCCATGCGCAAGGCCGTCAGTACCAGGCTCGCTTGCATGTGCCGTTCCAGCGACCAGCCAATGACTTTGCGGCTGAAGGCGTCGATCACCACCGCCAGGTAGGCGAACTCTTCCGCCAGCCGGATGTAGGTGATGTCGGCCACCCACAGCTGGTCGAGCCCGGTGAGCTGCATGCCGCGCGCCCGGTTCGGCACCACCGTCCAGCCGTGATCCGAGCGCGTCGTCGCCGGCACGAACAGCCGTTTTGGCAGGCACAACAGGTTGTCCTCGCGCATCAGCCGCAGCACCCGCTTGTGGTTGACCGTGAGGCCGTCGCGCCGCAGCTGCGCGGTGACCCGCCGGTAGCCGTAGAACTTCATCGCCAGTTTTGCTTTCTGAATGGCGTCGCGCAGGTGCGTCTCCTCGACCCTCGGCGCATGCTCGGCCCAGCGGCGATAAAAGCCGGCCCGGCTGACCGCGCCGAGCCCGCACATCCTCTCGATCGACAGCGGACGCGCGGCCGGCAGCGGTTCGGTCGCTGCGGCAGGCACGGCGCGGGTCGGGTCGCCTCGCGTCGGGTCGCCTTGCATCAAGTCGCCTTGCATCAAGTCGGGCGCTGCATGGGGCAGCGCGGCGGACGGGGCGGTCATGGCTTCGATGACCGCGTAGATCCCGTCCCGCCAGGCAACACGCGCGTCGCGCGTGTCACCTCGACCTGACGCAAGGCTCGCTGAAAAAAATCCAGTTCCAGCTGCTGCTGCCCAACCTTGCGTTCCAACTCGGCAATGCGTGCCAACGCTTCGGCGTGGGCCGCCGCCAGCGGGCCGGGCTCCGGTCCCCGTTGGCCTGCCGGACCCCGTTGGCCTGTCGGACCAGGTGGCGCGGCCGTGCGCTTGCCCGCGCCGTCCGGCGCAAGCTTCGGTGCTGCTGCGTTCCGCGCACCGGTCTGAGCGACTGCCGCAGGCGACGCGCCCATCACCTTGCGCGGCCGCCCCCGCCCAACCAGCCCTTCGGCCCCGCCCTTCTGATAGGCGTTGCGCCACAGATACAGGTCCTTGCGCAGCGCCCCAAGCTCGCGGGCGACCGCCATCGGGCTATCGCCCGCCAGCATCCGCCGCACCGCAAGAACCTTGAACTCCCGGCTGAAGACTCGTCGAACACTCTTGGACATGCTACCTCTCACGGATAGTGTCCCTTATAATCCTGTCTCACTTGCGGGGGGCAGTCCAGTACTGTCCCAGGTTTCCCACTAGAATAGGTATACTGTCCCTGGGTTTCCCAAATGATTGCTACCCTGCGCGGACCCGCATCGAGTGATTCTGTCCACCTTGGCATCACGCTCGCGTGCCATCCATTTTGGCTGAGATCTTCGACGTACTCTCCATTAGGAAGCGCTCAAACTCTTGCTAAATGTCAGCGGGGGAACTAATTTCATTTGGT
>JANNSA010000626.1:0-2778 GCA_031402115.1 Hyphomicrobiaceae bacterium
CGCCTTTCGCACCCTACGCCGCCGCAAACGGGGTTGCGACGTTGTAGGGTGCGAAAGGCCTCTGGCCGTATCGCACCGCAACGAGCCGTTGGCGCCAGCCTCTGGTGCGATACGGCGAAGGCGCCTTTCGAACCCTACGGCACTACGCCGCCGCACAACCGCGCGCAAAGTGATTTGCTGGTTTTTCTGACTGTCTTTAGCTGGCTTTCGCCATGAACTTTCGGAGCAGACTCGATGCGGCTATCGCAGTTCAAGGCGCTGACGTTTGATGTCTATGGGACGCTGATCGACTGGGAGAGCGGCATGGTCGCAGCGCTGCAACCGCTGGCCGATCGGGCTGGGCAGCCGCTGAGCCGCGACGCCATGCTGGAGGCGCATGCCTACCACGAATCGGCCACTCAGGCGCAGACGCCGGGCAAGCCTTATTCGCAGGTGTTGGCCGTCGTTTACAAGCGCCTCGCCGAAGCATGGGGCGTGCCGGTGAGTTGGGACGAGTGCGTCGCTTACGGCCAATCGGTCAGGTACTGGCCAGCCTTTGCGGACAGTGCCGAGGCACTCCACTACCTCAAGCAGCACTACAAACTGGTCGTGCTCTCCAACGTCGACAATGCCAGTTTCGCGCACAGCAATGCCCGATTGCAGGTCACGTTTGATGCCGCTTACACAGCCGAGGACGTCGGCGCCTACAAGCCTTCGCCGCGCAATTTCGAGTACATGCTGAGCAATCTCGCCCGGCTCGGGATCGCCAAGAATGATATCCTGCACACGGCCGAGAGCATGTTCCACGACCACGCCCCCGCCAACGCCTTGGGGCTGGCCAATTGCTGGATTTACCGGCGGCACGAGCAACAGGGTTTCGGCGCCACGATGACGCCGGCAGCGATGCCGACTTATGGTTTCGTGTTCAACAGCATGGCGGCGCTGGTCAAGGCGCACCAGGATGAGTTGCGCGCTGGCAGCTAGCGCCGGCCTTAGCGGAGGTCGCCAATCCTGCGGTGAATGAGTTATAACCATGCATCACCGGTGTTTCCGCCAGACAGGAGCCTGCCCATGTCCGTTACCAAGGCTGCGAAGTCCGCGCCGTTTCAGTGGGAAGACCCGCTGCTGCTGGAAGAGCAGCTCACGGAAGACGAGCGCATGATCCGCGACACGGCGAGGGCCTATGCACAAGGCAAGCTGCAGCCGCGCGTGATTTCCGCCTACCGTGAGGAGCGGTTCGACCGCGAAATCATGAGCGAGATGGGCGAACTCGGCTTGCTTGGGTCGACGCTGCCGGAAGAGTATGGCGGCGTCGGCGCTAGTTACGTCGCCTACGGCTTGATTGCGCGCGAGGTCGAGCGCGTCGATAGTGGCTACCGCTCGGCGATGTCGGTGCAGTCGTCGCTGGTGATGTATCCGATCCACGCTTACGGCAGCGAGGCGCAGCGCCAGAAGTACCTGCCAAAGCTTGCTTCTGGCGAATGGATTGGCTGCTTTGGCCTGACGGAACCTGACGCCGGGTCCGATCCGGCCGGCATGAAGACCCGGGTCGAAAGGGTCGCCGACGGTTACCGATTAACGGGCGCCAAGATGTGGATCAGCAACTCGCCCGTCGCCGATGTGTTCGTGGTCTGGGCCAAGAGTGAACCGCATGATGGCGAAATCAGAGGCTTCATCCTCGACAAAGGCATGAAGGGGCTGTCGGCGCCGAAGATCGAGGGCAAGCTGTCGTTGCGCGCCTCGGTGACGGGCGAGATCGTGATGGATGGCGTGGTGGTGCCCGAGAGCGCGCTGCTGCCCAACGTATCGGGACTGAAGGGGCCATTCGGCTGCCTCAACCGGGCACGCTATGGCATCGCCTGGGGTGTCATGGGCGCAGCTGAGTTCTGCTGGCACGCGGCGCGCCAATACACGCTCGACCGCAAGCAGTTCGGGCGGCCGTTGGCGGCGACGCAGCTGGTCCAGCAGAAGCTTGCCGACATGCAGACGGAGATCACGCTGGGCCTGCACGCCGCTTTGCGCGCTGGCCGGCTGTTCGATGAGAACAAGCTGGCGCCGGAAGCCATCAGCCTGATCAAGCGCAACAATTGCGGCAAGGCGCTCGACATCGCCCGGATGGCGCGCGACATGCACGGCGGAAACGGCATCTCCGAGGACTACCAGGTGATGCGCCACATGGTGAACCTTGAAACCGTGAACACCTATGAAGGCACTCACGACGTGCACGCACTGATTTTGGGACGGGCGCAGACGGGGTTGCAGGCTTTCTTTTAGCGAGCATATTGCGTAGCTTAGTGACTGGCCGATCTTCGTATGCGCGTGGGGCCAAGGCATATGAAAGGGTTGGGCAAAGTGGACATAATGTTAAAGCCAAGGGCTTGGGACGAGACTCGTATATCACTCAAAGAAATTGAGCGCGCAGACGCTGCGATCGAGGCAGGGCAAAGTAACGGGCCAGAACTTGTTACCTCAGCTTACGACGCTATTCGTGCAATCTTTACAGTGCTGTTCGGCCACGACAGAAGTGGCCCAGACTTTCGTGATCAAGTTGCTCAGCGGCGAGCATGGATCGAAAACTCCGAGCACTATCAAGCGCTTCGCCAAATGAATGGCGAAGATGTCCAACTCGTGGATATTTCGGACTCATCAGACGTGCCTCAATGCGGAATGCACAGCTCTTGGGAAGATGCGGTGGATCGCCTGTACGACACTTGGCAGTGGGCTGGCGAAGTCGTTGCTGACGTGATGCACGATGGCGACCGCTTCAAGTCCAACAAAGTGTCGGGTCGAAGAACAAGG
>JANNSA010000627.1:0-18141 GCA_031402115.1 Hyphomicrobiaceae bacterium
GCGGTAGCGCATAAGTGCCTGACCCCGACTTCCTTGCAGCGCCATGTCGTATATCGGCGGCGGCTTGACGCGAGCGGGCGTGCCATCTCACCCCGGCCGGACCTACAGCCTAGAGGTGTGATCTGATGAGAGGCTTTAGCCATGACCGACAGCACCGCCGATAAGACAGCCGACGGCGAAACTGGCGGTCGGCGCAAGCGTGGCAGTGGTGGTGCGGATGCGCGGAGGGCGGCGCGGCTGGGTCAGGGCCCGGTGCAACTCCCCTACATCCAGCGCAAGATCAACAATTACGAGATACTTGACGAGGCAGGCCTCGCGATCATCGAGGGCAATGCCGACCTGATCCTGGAAGAGATCGGTATCGAGTTCCGCGAGGACGACGAAGTGCTAGAGTTGTGGCGCAAGGCCGGCGCCCATGTCGCTGGCACGCGCGTGCGCTTTCCGCGCGGGCTGTGCCGTTCCATTATCCAGAAGACGGCGCCGCAGAGTTTCATCCAGCACGCCCGCAACCCTGAGCGTTCCGTGGAAATCGGTGGTAAGGCGACCGTGTTCGCGCCAGTCTATGGCCCACCATTCGTGCGCGGCATCGATGGCGAGCGCCGCTATGGCACCATTGAAGACTTCCGCAACCTGGTGCGGCTGGCCTACATGGCGCCGTCGATGCACCATTCCGGCGGCACCGTATGCGAGCCCGTGGATGTGCCGGTGCACAAGCGGCATCTCGACATGGTGCACGCCCACATCAAGTATTCCGACAAGCCGTTCATGGGCTCGGTTACACATCCGTTGCGCGCCGAAGACTCGGTGACGATGGCCAAAATTGTGTTCGGCGACAAGTTCGTCGACGAGAATTGCGTGCTGATCAACCTGATCAACGTCAACTCGCCAATGATCTATGATGGCATGATGCTGGGCGCGCTGAAGGTCTACGCCGCCGCCAATCAGGCGACGATCGTGACACCGTTCATCCTGTCGGGCGCTATGTCGGCGGTCAGCCAGGCGGGAACACTCACCCAAGTGTTGGCCGAAGTGCTGACAGGCGCGGCGCTGACACAACTCATCCGGCCGGGCGCGCCAGTCGTGTTCGGCGTGTTCGCCTCATCAATGTCGATGCAATCTGGTGCGCCAACATTCGGCACGCCAGAGCCGTCGCTGGTCATCTACGGTGCGGCGCAACTGGCGCGCCGGCTCGGCATTCCGTTCCGCTCTGGCGGCTCGCTGTGCGCCTCCAAACTGCCAGATGCGCAGGCTGCTTACGAGAGCGCCCAGACGCTCATCCCGACGCTGTTGGCGGGCACCAATTTCGTGCTGCATGCCGCCGGCTGGCTTGAAGGTGGGCTGGTGTCGAGCTTCGACAAGTTCATCATGGACGTTGATCAGTGCAGCATGATGCAGGCCTTCGCCAACGGTATTGATCTCAGTGAGAACGGCCAGGCGCTCGACGCCATCCGCGAGGTGCGCGGCGGTAACCTGACACACTTCCTCGGTACGGCGCATACCCGCCGCAACTTCGAGACGGCGTTCTACCGCTCCACCGTCGCCGACAATAACTCGTTCGAGCAATGGTCGGCGGAAGGTGAACAGCGCACCGAGCAGAAGGCAAACGGGCTGGCAGCGCGCTGGTTAAGGGAATATCAGGCGCCAGCACTTGACGCTGCAATCGATGATGCGCTGGTGGAATTCATCGCCAAGAAGAAAGCGATCCTACCCGACAGCCTGACTTAGCTGGAAACGGGTGGCACCCCCACAGCCCAAACTACTGGCATCGACCTGGTCAACAACCAGGTCCGCAAGGCGTTCCGGCTGTATGATGATCATTGATGCGGCATTCTTTACTCTTTCTCCCCGTGAGAACAGGGAGAAGCGGTAGAGGCCCGATTGTCGATCGAGTGTCCGGAGTCCACCGTCATGCCAAGCGCCGCCATCTTCCATCCCGATTTCAAGGCAGCGCCGTTCTGGTGGGAGGCGTACAGGCCGATCGCCGGCGAACTCAAGGACGTACCCCGAACCGCCCGGGTCGCCATTGTTGGCGGTGGCTATGCAGGACTGGCGACGGCCATCGAGCTGAGCAAGCACGGCCTGGAAGCCGTCGTGCTGGAGGCCAACGAGCTGGGCTTTGGCGGCTCGTCGCGCAATGGCGGCATGGTGTCGGGCGGCGTGCATGTTGGCAGGCGCTATTCTGGCAAGAACAGTCCCGAGGAGCTTGAACGGCTGTATGGCGACGCTGCCGACAGTTTCACGCTGATCGAAAAGCTGATCGCCGACGAAGGCATTCAATGCGAATGGAAGAAGACCGGGCGCTTTGCCGGCGCCTGGGCGCGCTCGCATTACCAGCAGATGGCGGCCAAGATCGCTGACATGAACGAACACGCCGAGGTTGGCGCCTACATGCTGCCGCGCGAGCGCCAGCGTGAGGAGATCGGCTCGGATTACTATCATGGCGGCATGGTCGTGCCGCGCTCAGCGCACTTGCACCCGGCGCTGTATTACAAGGGCCTGCTCGAAGCTGCGCGCCAACGCGGCGTCACGCTCTGCGCCAAAGCACCGGTTACGGGCTTGATCCGGCGAGGCACCGGCTGGCGCGTGTCGACGGCACGGGGCGAACTGGATGTGGGCGACGTGGTGATCGCTACCAACGGCTATACGGGCGATCTGACGCCGCAACTGAAGAAGCGGCTGGTGCCGGTCGGCAGTTACATCATCGCCACCGAGGAACTGCCGCCGGAACTCGCCGAGGGCATCAGCCCGCGCGACAAGAGCATTTACGACACCCGCCGGGTGCTCACCTATTACCGCATGTCCGGCGACCGCAAGCGGCTGATCTTTGGCGGCCGCGCCAAGTTCGGCTTTACTGATCCAGTCGAAACGGCGCCGATCTTGTTCCAGAACATGACGGACCGTTTCCCGCAGTTGAAGGGCGTCCGCGTCACTCACGCCTGGACCGGCAATGTCGCGTTCACCTTCGATGAGGTGCCGCATATGGGCGCCATGGAGGGCATGCACTACGCGCTCGGCTGCAACGGCTCCGGAGTCGCGATGATGACCTATCTCGGCACGCAAACGGCTCGCAAGATCGCCGGCGTCGCCAATTATGCGTGTGCTTTCGACACGCCGGAATTCCCCGACCAACCTTTCTACAATGGCGATCCGCGCTGGATTCTGCCCGTCATTGGCCGCTATTTCCGCGCCCGCGACTGGCTTGACCGGCGGTGGAGGTGAGGGACGGCGTTTTATGCTATGAAGTACCTATGAGTGAGCCGAATGACATGATGGATGCGGGCTCTCATGCACGGGCAGCGCGCCGGCGCGCCAGTTTTGTGATCCGCCGCCATACGGAATTCGATCAGATCAAGGCCGCCGAGTATGTCTATTGGCAAAGCCAGCCGGCTCACATGCGCCTGGCTGCCGGTGCAGAGCTTGCGGCTGATGCCTACGCCATGAAAGGCGTTCATGTTTCCCGACTTCAAAGATCTCTTGTTCGCGTTGAACGCGCATAAGGTCAAGTATCTGGTGGTCGGTGGTCAGGCCGTCATTCATCATGCGCAGCCGCGCGCGACCAAGGACCTCGACATCCTGATTCAGCCTGCTCCGAAAAACGGAATGGCCTTGTTCCGTGCGTTGCGGGACTTCGGCGCGCCGTTGCATGACCTCAAGCCAGCCGACTTCATTGAAAGAGGCACATTCTTTACAATCGGTGCTCCGCCAATCGCCATCGATATCTTGCCTGAGATCAAAGGCGTCACGTTCGCCGCAGCTTGGAAAAACCGGTCGACCGAAATCGTTGATCCCGAAACCGGGCTGACTGCGTATTTCATTTCGCGTAGTGACCTGATCGCCGCAAAACTTGCGGCAGGCCGTCCACAGGACCTCGCAGATGTCGATGCGCTGCGGCAAGCAGCTGCCATCGCGCCGCCAGAACAGCCGCATCGCAAGGTAGCGCCCGCAAAGACGCGGTGATCCAAGCCAAGAAACGACTGATGACACAGCCGATTCGTGGTCGGCATCGACTGTGCGTCATTGATCAAGAGCGCGAACATGGACCATGATGTGCACCAGCGGTATGGCTCTTCGCATGCCGTGGTAATGGCTGTTTGAAGTCCAAGATGATTGTCATGTCCCCCCTCAACCGTCTCCAATCCGCCATCCGGTCGCCGTTTCCGCGGTTGCGGGATTTGTTGGCGGGCATGCCGCCGGGCGATACGCCAATTGACCTGACGATTGGCGAGCCAAGGCATGCGCCGCCGGCGTTCTTTCTCGAAGTCCTGACCAAGGCCGCCGCTGGCTTCGGTCGCTATCCGCCGATTGCGGGGACGCCGGAATTGCGCGGTGCGATCGCGGCTTGGCATGAGCGGCGTTACGGGCCGGACTTGTTGGTCGATCCGGAGCGGCATGTGCTGGCGCTGAATGGCTCGCGTGAGGGCCTGTTCTCGGCGCTGTTCGTGGCGATTGACCGGCGGCCACGGGTCGATCGCCCCGCCGTGTTGATGCCAAACCCATTTTATCAGGCCTATCTCGCTGCGGCGCTGGCGGCCAATATCGAACCCGTCATGGCGCCGGCAAGCCGCATCGATGCTGGGCTGCCTGATCTGGAACGGCTAGCGACGGACACTGCCCTGATGGCGCGCACTGCGGCCTTCTACCTAGGCTCACCGGCCAATCCACAAGGCTCTGTTGCCTCGGCAGACTACCTGCGGCGTGCCATCGGTCTCGCGCGCCAGTACAACTTCATGCTGTTCGCCGACGAGTGCTATTCCGAGATCTATACCGGAGCGCCACCCGATGGTGCGTTGCAGGTGGCGGCTGCAACTGGCGGCTTCGCCAATGTGCTGTCGTTGAACTCGTTGTCGAAGCGCTCAAGTCTGCCCGGATTGCGCTCCGGCTTCTGCGCCGGCGACGCGGATTTCATTGCCCGCTTCCAGCAGTTCCGGAATGTCGCGGGGCCGCAAGTGCCGTTGCCGATCCAGGCCGCCAGCGCGGCTTTGTGGGCCGACGAAGCCCATGTGGAGGCCAGCCGGGCGCTGTATCAGGCCAAGTTCCAGACAGCGCGGAGGCATCTCGGCGACGCCTATGGTGATCCGTCTCCTGCCGGCGGCTTTTTCCTCTGGCTCGACCTGAAAAGTCTCGGCGGCGGTGAGGCGGCGTCGGTAACCATCTGGCAACGCTGCGGTGTCAGAGTGTTACCTGGAGCCTACTTGTCGTACGAGGATGACGAGGGCCGCAATCCGGGGACGGATCATGTCCGGATCGCGCTCGTCGCCGACCTCGCCACGACGGAGGCTGCGCTCCAGCGTATGGTTCGTGTGATCGCCTGAGGGCGATCGAAGGCGTAGCGTGTTGTGTCATTGAGTGGGACGCGTTCGGCGGCCGGGCGACCGGGTTTTCTGCCGAATGCCATCGAAAGCAGCCTGAGGAGCTGGCTTCGCCGCATGGCGGGGGCCGGACTGCTTATGGCATGCGCCTGCGCCTGGGCCAGCCTCATCAGCTGGAGCGCCAGCGACCCGGCTTTGACCTCGTCAACGGATGCCGCACTCAATCTGCTGGGCCCCATCGGGGCGCTGTTCGCCGACTGGTGGCTGCAGTGCTTGGGGTTCGCTGCAGCGCTCGCATTGTTCGCGCCGACTACCTGGGGCGTTGATCTGGCGGCAGGGCGCTCCCTACCATCCCGGCACCAACGGTTTGTCGTCTGGCCGGTTTCAGTGATTGCCGCGGCTGGTGCGGTGGCAGCCATGCCCGTACCCTCTGGGTGGCCCATCCCGCATGGCCTTGGCGGCTTAATTGGCGATCGCATCCTGGCAGCCGTCAGTGGCATGTTCGCGGCAGTCAATCTCGGCGCCGGCGATGCGCTGTCCGGCGGCATCCTGGGTAGCGTTGCCGTTGGTCTCAGCTTGCCCTTGCTCGGTTTCAAGCTCGGTTGGTTTGGCTCAAGCCGTTCGCGCACTGAACCGGAATTCACCGACGTTGACGCTACCGGGGAGGAAGAGTTCGGTCCGAGCCTCGAAATCGGCCCATCGGATGAACCCCTTGATGCACCGGAAGATTTGCCGGTCCCGTCGTTGCGGCTGGTTGCCAGCCCTGGTCTAGCGCCCGTATTGACTGCTGTGGAACCCGCGATATCAGCACCGATCCCTGTCCCGCGCTCAACGGTACGGCGCGAGCCAGCGCCTACGGAAGTTATGACCCTCCGGTCTGGCGACGACGAAAGCGTGGCTGAGGGGCAGCAGGAGACCGAAGTCAGGCCAACTCCCCGCGTGCTCGCGACACCTCGGCCGCCGCCGCAGGAAAGGCCTCTGCATGTGCCATTTACTGACGGCGACTGGCAGGAAGACGAAGAGAGCGAGCGGATCGCGCGAAAGTTCGCTTTCGACCGTCGCCGCACTGATCCGGGCTACATCGCGCCGGATGGGGCGAATGTCGACGATGGTCCAAAGAGCCGGCTTGGCTGGGTGCCATGGCGCCGCCGGTCGACCGACATTGTCGACCGCGTCGAACCGACCATTGATGTGACGGATAGGTCTGAACGCCGGCCGGACGCGCCATTGAGCGTTTCTGAGGCCCTACGCCAAAAGGCAAGGCCGGTCGAAGCCAGATTGCCGGAAGCGCAGCCAGCCGACGCACGCATGACGCTATCAGAGCGTGCGCGCAAGCAGGCAGCGCAAGCCGAACTGCCACGCGTTGAGCCCAGTGGATTCCAGCTGCCATCAACCAAATTGTTGCGGGCTGCTCCGCAAACACGGGCCGCCGACCATAATCAGACGGTACTGAAGGCGCGGGCAGCGCAGCTTGAGACTGTTTTGGCCGAGTTTGGCATCAAGGGCCGCATCGTTGGCGTGCGGCCAGGCCCGGTTGTGACGCTGTATGAGCTGGAGCCGGCGCCGGGCCTGAAGACTGCCCGCGTCGTTGGCCTGGCCGACGACGTCGCGCGTTCGATGTCGGCTAAGTCAGCGCGCATCGCGGCAATTGCCGGGCGTAATCTGATCGGCATTGAGTTGCCGAATGACCGGCGCGAAACGGTCTATCTGCGTGAGCTGCTGGAGTCTGACGCCTTCAAGCGGTCGACCGCCAACTTGCCGATCGTCATCGGCAAAGGTATCGAGGGCGAGCCGGTGATCGCCGACTTGACGCGGATGCCGCATTTGCTGATCGCCGGCACCACCGGCTCGGGCAAGTCGGTGGGCGTCAACGCCATGATCTTGTCGTTGCTGTTCCGCTTCACCCCTGAGCAGTGCCGGCTGATTCTGATCGACCCGAAGGTGCTGGAGCTGTCGGCCTATCACGACATCCCGCATTTGCTGACGCCGATCGTCACTGACGCCAGTAAGGCGGTCGCAGCGCTCGGCTGGGCGGTCACGGAGATGGAAGAGCGCAATAAGCGCATGGCTACGGCAAACGTCCGCAACATTGACACCTACAACAACAGGCTGCGCAATGCCGCGCGCCAGGGCGTGGCGATCACCCGCACCGTTCGCGTCGGCTATGACCGGCAAGGTCAAGCCGTACACGAGAACGAGACGCTCGAGCTCGAGCCGATGCCGCACATTGTCATCGTCATCGACGAGATGGCTGACCTGATGCTGACAGCGGGCAAGGAATTCGAGGCGCATGTGCAGCGGTTGGCGCAAATGGCGCGCGCCGCCGGCATTCATCTGATTACCGCGACGCAGCGGCCGAGTGTCGATGTGGTCACCGGTGTGATCAAGTCGAACCTGCCGGCACGGCTGAGCTATCGCGTGGCCTCGAAGATTGACAGCCGTACGGTGCTGAACGAGCAGGGCGCCGAGCATCTGCTTGGGGCTGGCGATCTGTTGTTCAACCCGGGCTCCGGCACCATTCGGGCGCATGGCCCGTACGTGGCGGACGAGGAGGTGGCGCAGGTCACAGCCGAGTTGCGGCGCTACGGGTCACCGGTTTATGTTGATGCCGTGGTGGCTGCCGCTGATCCGGCAGACGCGGATGCAGCTGACGACGACGACCTTTACGACAGGGCTGTCACGGCTGTTCTCAGTGAGCGCAAGATCTCCGTCAGCCTTCTGCAACGGCGGCTCAAGATTGGTTACAATAGAGCGGCCGCGTGCCTCGAGCGAATGCAGCAGGACGGCATCATCAGTGCCCCTGAAGCCGGGCCTCGCCGCATCTTGATCGACGCAGCACCATCCGCCTAATTTGCCCCTCAATCGGGTGTAAGCGGTTATAGCATCGGAGGGGACGCCGGTGAGTGGTGCGCGTTGGCGCGCCCGGCCTTGTCACGTCGTTTCCTCCTAGAGCCTTTCCCACGACCGAATGGAGCGGGCGACGATGATACTTGACCTTATGCAGGCCTCCGCCAGGCCGCTATGCGCCGTCGCTTTGGCGGCTTGCCTGATGTTGGGCGCGCCGGTGCCGGTGTCGCAAGCGCAGGAGACGCCAGACCAGCCGACGGCGAACGCCGTTGGCGGCAACAAGAATTGGGGCGCCAAGGTGCAGACGCCGGCGGTCAATCAGACCGGTGTGCTGAAAGGGCCACTCGACGCGGCGCAGAAGGCGCTGATCGCGCGGGTTGATGCTTACTTCAACGCCCTCAAGGACTTGCGCGGCAACTTCCAGCAAACGGATGCCGAGCAGATGCAGGATCGCGGCAAGTTCTTTATCCGCCGGCCTGGCCGCTTCCGGTTTGAATACGGTGCGCCTAGCAAGCTGGTGATCATGTCGGACGGCCAGCTGTTGTCATTTGAGGACTTTGCGCTGAACAAGGCGGACCGCTATCCGATCGAAAGCACGCCATTCCGGATCCTGCTGGCGGCCAAGGTTGATGTCCTGCGGGACGCGCAACTAGCTGATCTCTATGAAGATCAGGATCTGGTCGCGGTTACCCTGATGGACAAGCAGCCGGACAATCAGGGGCAGATCAAGTTGTTCTTCAACAAGAGCGGCGAGACCATTGAACTGAAGGAATGGGTCATCACTGGCCCCGATGGCGGCGACACGCGCGTCGAAATTGCGGATCTGGTGCGAGATGACGCAGTGGACGCCAAGCTGTTCGAGAACACCCTGTTCGATCTCTTGAACAAGAAGATCAACCAGTGATGCCGGAGGTGGCAACGGGAGAGCGATGATCACGATATCGTGATAGTGAGCGACGGCAAGTTAATCGATTTTGCAACGATCCCGTAGAATCAGCGTTCTGAGGCGCATGCCCCCTTATAGGATAACCGGCGTCTTCGCTTAACATGTTAGCCGAGCTATTGAAATTTTCTTCCACATAGCTATGTTCGAGTCATCGCGGCGACACTAACTTTTCGGCAGTGCCCCCCGTCTAGCCGAGAGTGTCGTTGCTAGCGCCGGTTCCCTCCCGGTGCTATGCGCGTCAAGCGCCAGGCGCTCAGTCCCCACTGAGCGCCTTTTTCATTGTGTGCCACTGGTTCGATAGCCAGCATCCGGGAGCGGGGACTTGCGACTACTGACCTGGAACATCAATTCGGTCCGGCTCCGCATCGACCTGCTGGAGCGCTTGGTCCGCGAGCAAAGACCTGATGTTGTCTGCCTGCAAGAGATCAAGTGCATGGCAGATCAGTTCCCGATTGACGCTGTCAGGGCGCTTGGCTTCAAGCATGTGCTCGTCAATGGGCAAAAGGGTTATCACGGCGTCGCCACGCTCTCGCGCTTTCCCCTGGAACTCCTGCCATCCGCCGACTTCAATGGTACGGGCGATGCCCGCTATCTCGGCTGCATCGTGAAAGCCGGGCGTAGTGGCAGCAAGCGGCTGGCCTTGCATAATGTCTATGCTCCAGCCGGCGGTGACATTGCCGATGTCACCGTCAATCCGAAGTTTGCGCAGAAACTGCGGTTCTATGGCGGGATGACGGATTGGTCTTCGTCTCTGGCGTTGCCTGAACCGTCAGTGTTGGTTGGGGACCTCAACATCGCGCCTTCCGAGCACGACGTGTGGTCGCACAAGCAGTTGTTGTCAGTAGTCAGTCACACGCCAATCGAAGTTGAGCATTTCGCGCGTTTTGTTGCGGCGCATGGCTGGCATGACGCGGTGCGCGCCAGCATCCCGGCGGATCACAAGCTGTTCACATGGTGGAGCTACCGGTCGGCGGATTGGCGCGCCAACAATCGCGGACGCCGGCTCGATCATGTGCTGACATCGCCATCACTGGTAGGTGCAGCGCGCAAGGTCGATGTCACGACCGGTACGCGCGATTGGGAGCGGCCGTCCGACCATGTGCCGGTAAGCATTGATCTGGAGCTTGGCTGAGCCGCTTTCAGTGCAAAGCAGCGGTGCCGGCCTCGGCGGCCATCGCGTCTTCCAGACGCAACAGCCCCGCCAGCTTCCTTAAACCACCAAGCATATCGTCAAGCCGCTCGCGCAAGCGGTCTGCGAAGTACTCAGCCATTGACGGATCGCGATCGAACAGCTCCGCCAACACAGTGCGCGACAGTTTGATCGCGGTGACGGAAGATAGCGCCACCACGGTGGAGCTATGCTCGGTTTCCACCAGCATCGCCATCTCGCCGATTAGCGTGCCGGGGCCGAACTCCTCGCGGCCAACGGACCCGAGGGGGTGCTCAATCCTGACCACAACTCCCGCGACGATCAGGTAGGCCGTTTCACCAACCTCGCCCGCAGCGATCAGCGGTGTGCCAGCGCCAATCGTGACGCGCTCGCAACCAAGCGCCAGTGACTTCATCTGCACCGGGCTGAGGCCCTCGAACAGCGGCGCCTTCATCAACGGCGCAAAGAATGCTTCAAGCTGCATGGCTCGCGACCCAACGCTCACGGTTACCGGAAAGCGCTGAGGCGCCGCCGAACTTGGTGATTGGGCCTGTGAATGAATACGAGTGACGCGCCCGACTTACAGTGCTGTTGCTAACTTACTCCGGGCGATTCGGTCCAGTGCCACAGCTGTGTTAAATCGGCAACTTTGGGCAAGTGACACCGAAAGCCAGTGCGACACCCAACTTATCCCTTATGGCACCAGCTTGTAGCCGCCGGCCTCGGTGATGAGCATTTCAGCCGCAGACGGGTCTTTTTCGATCTTCTGGCGCAAGCGGTAGATGTGCGTTTCGAGCGTATGCGTGGTGACGCCGGCGTTGTAGCCCCAGACTTCGTGCAGAAGCACGTCTCGTGTTACGACTTTGTCACCGGCGCGGTACAGGTATTTAAGGATAGAGGTTTCCTTCTCCGTCAGCCGCACCTTGGTGCCACGCTCGTCAATCAGCATCTTGGCTGCCGGTTTGAAGGTGTAAGCGCCGATCGTGAACACGGCGTCCTCGCTGTGCTCGTGCTGGCGCAATTGTGCTCTGAGCCGGGCGAGTAGAACCGCAAACTTGAAGGGCTTAGCGACGTAGTCATTGGCGCCGGCATCGAGGCCAAGGATGGTGTCGGCATCGGAGGTTTGGCCGGTCAGCATCACGACCGGGCCCTTGAAGCCGGCCTTGCGCATCAGCTTGCAGGCCTCGCGACCATCCATGTCCGGTAAGCCGACGTCGAGCACGACGAGGTCAATGTGGCCGGACTTGACGACATCCAGCGCCGCGCTGGCAGTGCCGGCAGCGACCGTTTCAAAGTCATCGTGCAGAGCCAGTTGATCAATCAAGCTGGTTCTGAGGTCGACATCGTCGTCGACGACCAGGATCTTGCGTGACGCTGTCATTTCCGGTCAGCTCCGAAACGCTTAAGGTGGATCGGTAATCTATAGTCGAGTGTGACGCAGTAAGCCACGGAAACCCCATATCGGCCCTGAAACTGAGAGTACACCGCCTCATGCATCCGGCGCGACGATCCGTAGCTACGCTGCACCTGCTGGCATCCGATGACACGCAGGGCTGGTTGCGCTGCGGACCGCTGTTGTTGCGATGTGCCATCGGTCCGCATGGCTTGGCGGCCCTCAAGCGCGAGGGCGATGGCTACACGCCGCGTGGCCAGTTTGCTTTATCACATCTGTACTACCGCGCCGATCGCGTTGCCCGGCCGCGCACTTCCTTGCCGGTCACGCCGCTCTCGCCCGATCTCGGCTGGTGCGACTCGGCCGGTGATCGCAACTACAACCGCGCTGTCAGCGTGCCCTATCCTGCCAGCCACGAACGCCTATGGCGCGACGACCATCTCTACGATGTTGTGGTCGTGCTCAGTCACAATCGCCGTCCGCGTGTGCGCGGCTTGGGCTCGTGCATCTTTATGCATCATGCCCGAGCCGACTATGCGCCGACTGCCGGCTGCCTCGCGCTCAATCGCACCGACCTGGCACATCTGCTCGCCTTCAGCCCGCGCACTGTCCGTATCGGCTTGCGCTGATCGTCAGCGGGTCCGGCGCGGATTGAGATACAGATCGGATTCTTGCGCATCGAGCTGTGGCACCCAGGTGCCGCGCCGCATACCCCGGCGCAAATCCTCGAGGTGCTGCTGGGCGGCGCCATGGAACTTCAGCATGCCGCAGAACAATTGCAGCACCAGCTCCAACCGCGTATCCGCGACGTCCTTGGCGAGCTGCACCTTCCACTTACCGGCGATCGAGAAGAAGCGGCCGTTCAGCTTGCCGATCTGGCGGTCATTGCCGTCATACAGAATGTAATCGTCGCCGGTGCTGACCCAGTTGCGGCGGAGCCGAAAGAAAGCCGGCTGTCCCTCTTTGAGGTTCTTCATCACGAAGAACGAGAAGTTCTCTGGCATCATCGGCCACTTACTGGCGGAGCGCTCAAGCTGGATGATCTGATCATGATTGGCCAGGTTGACGCTGAAGGCGGTGACAGGAATGCCCTTGGCGCCATGCGTCAATTGCAGGCTGCGGCCAAGCATCATGTCTAACGTGCCGCGCCAGTTCATCTTGTCGGAAAACAGTTTGATGACGAGGCGCTTGTCCATGCCCGTCTTTTTGTCCCACAGCTCGCTGCGGTAGCCGAGCAGCGCAACGCGCTCGCCCTTCTCCTTGATCTCGCCAAAGATATCCATGTCGGCGGTGAACTGCCGCGACTTGGCGCGGTTACGGCTGTTCTGATAAATGCCGATTTCCGTGCTGTTGAGGTCAGTCAACCAGAGGTCGACCTCGAACTCGCGCATCGGCTGCGGCGGCGAATCGGCACCGCCCAGTTCCTGGTCACCAAGCTTGTCGGCCACCGCATCAACCGCACCGCTCATGAAAGCCTCCTCGCGTGCAAGCGAATCACTCTGGCGACGCTAACACGGCGGGCTTTCACGTGGCCGGACGGGCCTGTGGATACGCCGGGCCATGATGGTCATCGCGCGAGCTGCCAGAACTCAAGTTTCAAGTGCCGTCAGGCGCGATACACATCATGTCTCCGTCAATCATGCACTGCCGATCAGCACACCAGCGGCGAACACGATCAGGCCACCAACCACGACCTGGAAGGCGGCGCGCAGGAACGGCGTGTCCATGTAGCGGGCGCGGATCCAGGCGATCACCCAGAGTTCCGCCAGCACCACGAGCCCGGCAATCGCCGTCGCCAGCCAGAAATCGGTGATCAGGAACGGCAGCGTGTGGCCAACGCCGCCAATCGTCGTCATGGCGCCCGTCACGATGCCGCGCAGTGTTGGATGGCCACGGCCCGTAAGCGCGCCGTCATCGGATAGCGCCTCGGCGAAACCCATGGAGATGCCGGCGCCGATTGAGGCGGCCATGCCAACCAGGAACGTCTCCCAGGTGTTGTGCGTAGCAAATGCCGCAGCAAACAATGGCGCCAGGGTTGAAACCGAGCCATCCATCAGTCCAGCTAGGCCCGGCTGCACGATCTGCAACACGAACATGCGATGCCGGACGGCTTCCTCGCTGCCGCGCGCATCGGTGGTCAGCAGTTCGCCAGAGAGCTTGCCGGCAAGTGATTCATGGCCGCGCTCGGCCGCCGCCAGGTCACCGAGCAGCTTGCGAACTCCGGCGTCGGTCGTCAGTCCGGCGGCACGCTCGTAGAACACGCGCGTTTCGTGCTCGATCGCCTCGGCCTGCTCGCGCACCTTGTCGAGCCCGAGCGGCCGCACCATCCACAAGGGCTTATGCTGGATAAAGCCCTGCACATCCTGCCGCCGGATCAGTGGAATATGCTCGCCGAACCTGCCGCGATAGTGATCAATCAGCAGCCGCCTGTGCTCGTTCTCCTCGGCGGCCATCTCCTCGAACACCTTGGCTGAGATCGGGAAATTGCCGCGCAGCCCGTCGGCATAGTCGGCATAGATGCGGCTATGCTCTTCCTCGAGGCCGATCGCCAGCGCCAGGATTTCACGTTCGGACAAGTTGGCGAATCGCTTCATGCGTGATCCTCAATTGCATACAATGGAATAATTCTAATCTAATTCGTTAGTCCACCGCAACCTGTGGTGGACCTGCGGCATCGGCCGTCAAACTGTGTTATGCTGCTGCGATGACGCAACGCACCATCCTGTTGATTATTGGCGGCGGCATCGCAGCTTACAAGTCGCTGGAATTCATCCGGCGGACGCGCGAGCGCGGGCTCGCCGTGCGTGCCGTCATGACCCGCGCCGCCAGCCAGTTCGTGACGCCCTTGGCAGTCGGCGCGTTGACCGGCAGCCGCGTCTTCTCAGACCTGTTCTCGCTTGATGACGAGCAGGAAATTGGCCATATCCGCTTGTCCCGCGAGGCCGACCTGATCGTCGTGGCGCCGGCGACAGCCGATCTGATGGCGAAGCTCGCCAATGGTCACGCCGATGATCTGGCGACCGCCGTTCTGTTGGCCACTGACAAGCCCGTGCTGATCGCGCCAGCCATGAACCCGCGCATGTGGGCGCATCCGGCGACCTGCCGCAATGCGGCGACACTGGCGGCAGACGGCATTCATTTCGTTGGCCCGGGAACCGGCGAGATGGCGGAACGTGGCGAGGCCGGCACCGGCCGTATGGCAGAGCCGTTGCAAATTCTGGCGGCGGCCGAGGCCTTGCTGCATGGCGTGCCCCACATCGATGGGCAGCCGCTGCAGGGCCGCCACGTACTGGTGACTTCCGGGCCAACCCATGAGCCGATCGATCCGGTCCGCTACATCGCTAACCGCTCGTCGGGCAAGCAGGGCTACGCCATCGCCGCAGCCGCCGCCCGGCTGGGTGCGCGGGTGACGCTGGTGTCGGGGCCGACGGCACTGGCCGATCCGCCAGGCGTCAACATCGTGCGCGTTGAAACCGCGCGCGAGATGCTGAGCGCCGTCGAAGCAAATTTGCCCGCCGATGCTGCGATCTTCGCGGCGGCGGTCGCGGACTGGCGGGTCGCGTCAGCCGGTCGACACAAGCTCAAGAAAGCAGCTGGTACGGGCGCGCCAGCGTTGGCGCTGGTCGAGAACCCGGACATTCTCGCGACTGTCGCGCAGCGCCAGGCTGGCCGTCCGCGACTGGTGATCGGGTTCGCCGCCGAGACGGAAAAAGTGGTGGAACACGCCACTGCCAAGCGCCAGCGCAAGGGCTGCGACTGGATCATCGCTAACGATGTGTCGCTGGCGCAAGGGTCTGTGGCTGGCGGCGTCATGGGCGGCGATGCCAATTGTGTGCACCTGATCACCGCCGCTGGTGCCGAGGATTGGCCGGTGCTCGCCAAATCCGAGGTGGCGGACAGGCTCATGCGGCGCGTCGCCGTCACGCTGCGGGAACCCGGCACATGACTGAACTGATGGTTGGTTTCCGGCAGTTGCCGCACGGCGAGGGACTGCCGTTGCCAGCTTATGCCACACCGGGTGCCGCTGGCATGGATTTGCGCGCTGCGCTGACCGAGCCCCTGACATTGGCTCCGGGCGCGCGCCAGTTGATCCCGACTGGGCTGATCATTGAACTTCCCAAAGGGAGTGAGGGTCAGGTGCGGCCACGCTCCGGTCTCGCTCTCAAACACGGCATTACGGTGCTGAACGCGCCAGGCACGATCGACTGCGATTATCGCGGCGAGGTTCAAGTGCTGCTGATCAATCACGGCGCGGAACCATTTATGGTGGGGCACGGCGACCGCATCGCGCAGCTGGTCGTCGCTCAGGTTGTGCGGGTGCGGTTGGCACAGACTGAGACGCTTACGGAAACTGTTCGCGGATCAGGCGGCTACGGCTCCACCGGCTAAGCTGCTTATCCTCAAGCTACGTTGCTGTTGGCGGCTTTCGGTGCTGCTGGCGACGGCTTGCCGCCGCCCAACGCCGCGTAGGCCAAGTTCACTCGCCGGGCCATGGCGTTGACGTAGTCGTGCATCTCGGGCGGCAGTTCCAGATTGGCGAAACGATCCGGATGATAAAGCCGCACCATGCGGTGATAGGCCTCGCGGATTGCGTCTTTATCTGCATCGGCCTGGATCTTCAGCACGGCGTAAGGGTTGAGCACGTCGGGACCGTTCATGCCGCGCTCGATCTGGTCGGCACGGGGGATGCCGGCAAGCTTCAGAATGTGTACCGCCCGCTTCGTTAGCCAGTAGCGGCCTTGGCCAAACGGCTCAAAATCAATGAAATGGCCGGCGCCATTGAGCTCGTCGCCGATCGGGCGCGTCACCGAATGGTGCACGCGGCCATGCACGATCTCGCCGCCGTCGAGCGTGATCTCGACGGCGCTGGCAGTGACGTTGTGGCTGCTTTTGTTGTCAATCTTGTTGCGTTCGAACATGGCGCTTTTGAACCCTGCCTGGTTACTGCTGCCGCGACGGTTGGTTCCGCCGACAACAGGGGCTGTGCAGGAAGTGTGCAAACCGAAAAGGGGTATGGTTAGGACGCGAGAGACGCACCGCGCAGCCAGTTGGAATGGCAGCCAGTTGGAAGTGACCAAATGTTGGCTGGGCAGCAAAGGTGTGCTGCCCGCTCGCCTCTCCAACCGGTCACGGTCGGAGGCGACCGCCAGGACCCACCTCCGCAGCCTCTATGCCAAGACTGGCGCGCATCGTCAGGCCGACCTGGTGACGCTGGTGGCGAGAGCGGCCAATCCGGTTTCACCGGGGTGACCAGAAAGTTGGGAAAACGTGAGGTCGCGAAATCGTGAAGGCAATGCGGCACCGCCGAGCGGCCTCACGCCTGACCGTCACTACGCCGCCTGTTCCGGCATCTGCATGCGCAACTCGGTGTAAGCGAGGTTGATGCGCGTCGCCATCGCCGTCAGGTACTCGCTGACCTCGTGCGGCAGTTCGATGCGGGCGAAGCGGTCGGGGTGATACAGCTTGGCGAGGGCCACATAGGCGCTGCGCACGGTGTGCGTGTCGGCGCCGATCTTAATCCCCAGCACCTCATAGGCGTCGAACTGGTCGAGGATGCGCTTCTGCAGCTGATCCGAGCGCGGCACGTTGAATTCCTTGACGACGGCAATGACGCCGCGCGCCAGGAACATCTTCTGGCCGTCTGAGGTCTCGAATTCGATGAACGGCTCGCCCTTGTTCAGCTCTTCGTGAATGGTGCGCGATTTCGATACCATGATGGTGCCGCGCATGGTCGTGCCGCTGGCCATGGTGACTTGCACCGCCAGCGAAACGCGGTTCTGCTTCTGATAGCTCTCACTGTCGCGGCCCATCATGGCAGCAGGCACTCCGTCAGAATCGTTACCGTGCGCGCAGGCGCGCAAAGCGCTAGCCGCGCGCCCCTATGCATGCTCCGGTTACAGCGCTAGCCAATGCGCGCTGCGGTCCCGGACAACAGATGATGTTAAGCAAGTTTCCTTGCTAAATGGTGTATCTCACCGCCTTCGCCTGAAAGGAGCCCAACCATGTCCTTCCTGAAGAAACTGTTCGGCGGCGGCAGCGCCAGTGCGACGCCCGCCGGCTCGGTCAAACAAGTCGAACACAAGGGCTACACGATCGACGCCCAGCCCTATCAGGAAGGCGGCCAATACCAACTCGCCGGCATCATTTCCAAGGACATCGATGGCGTCCGCAAGGAGCACCGCTTCGTCCGCGCCGACCGCTTCGCGTCGGTTGATGAGGCGGCCGAGTTCGCGTTGGCCAAGGGCAGGCAGATCATCGACGAGCGCGGAGAGAAGGTGTTTGAGTGAGGGGGGGGCAGTCCATGTCCTTGTGACCACGGCGTCGGCTCGCCAGTGTCGCGATCCTTTGATAACGCCGATCGCTATTAAAGGATATAGCGCTATCCTTTAATAGCGCGATTCGTTATTAAAGGATCCATGGCCGCATCGTTCAGGCAAGAACATAGTCCGCGACTAGGCACTTCCGTTGTGACGGCTGCCTATGGCGAGAGCGTACG